>JANNGY010000001.1:0-8615 GCA_031404095.1 Betaproteobacteria bacterium
ACCGGTCGCGAGGTGCAAGTGGTGGTGAAGCATGAGAAGGCGGGGACGGTGCGGGCGAAAATTGCACTAGGAAGCTAACGCCGGCATTCCCGGTTGCAGGTACCTTTTCTATAAGTTTTTGTTGGCAGCGAAAATTACGAATCATCGAGACAAATTCCGTCGCTCCCGCGTCACGCCCTGAGGCAGGAATCCAGCGCCGTTCGGCGCAAAGTCACTGGATCCCCGCCTCCGCGGGGACGACAAATCCGTTTGGTAGGCTGTCTCACATTTATGTAATTTTCATTAGCTCCGCCGCCTCTGTCGTCCGTGTGGTTCAGTGCTCAGCGACCGGTGTGATAGCTCAGGCTGCGGCCAGCGAGAACGCCAATGCCACCGGCCAGCGATAGCCTCCAGCCTGCACGCCGGGCGCCAGGTGGAAACGGTAACTGATGGGGACCAACTGGTCGATGATGAGTCCGGAGACCACGCGCATGCTGCCAAATCCCGACGATGTGTTCAGGCTTTGGCTCGACACGCGCACTTCCACGCGCGACAGGAGTTGTGGATCATGGCGCGCCGTCAGCTGGTAGCCATGGCGACTGTTGACGGTAAGTTTTACCGATGTGCCGGCATCGAGATCAATAAAGCCCTGCGCGATGTGATGGTCCTCGATCACCAGTTGTGCCGGCTGGGTGATTGAGGCTACCCGGATGATGGCCGGGACCACGATGCGAAAAACAAGGCTGGCGTTCGCGCTGGCTGTACCCATGCGGCTTTCACCATAGCTGTGCGTTGGCATCGCCAGAATTGCAAGGCCCGCCACCAGCCAGAGCCAATGCCATATTGCCGCTGCCTGTTTCTGTTCCGCGGCGATAGTCCCGATGGTCGGGATGCGTTGCCGTGATTCACTGATAAACCTGTTCATGGTCTTCCCCTGGGTCACGGCATCACTTTGCAGCCTGGACCTCCGTGCGGCTATCGGGTACTACCTGTAAAGGTGGGTTCGGAATACCTTGCAATGTGTTTAATTCGATTTCTAAATCATTAGTGAAATAACGCGCGAAATCCCATCGGCCGTCGTCCCAGCGTCAGGCTGGGACCCAGTCCACACATAGACTGATTGGTTAAACACTGCAAAGTTAACCAGATATACCAATGACAACTGCCAATCCAAAGTGATGTTGAATGGACTCGGTCCCAGCGTTCGCTGGGACGACGTTTTCCTTAATATGGTTTGTGGCGGCCATGATGGCCGTTGTAGTTATTTAAGGAATGAAAGAGAAATGGAATAAGACATCCTTTCGGGATGTCCCCGATGGCGGCGCACTTCGCCGCAATCGCAAAATACCTCCAAGGACTAACCGGCAGGCCTGCCTTTTATGACCTCGCGCGCGCCAGCCGGCGAAGTGATTGAAATTCTCAATCTTGTTCTTTCGGCTTTCGATGCGGTGTGCGAATTCACGGGCGCGAAGAATCAAAACGATCGGCGACGCCTACATGTTCACCAGTGGCGTGCGCGTGCGCCGTGCCTCAGGCCCGCGGCCGTGCAGCCCGCCGCTACTGGTCAAACTTGCCGAACACACCGGCCAGGCAATGACGCGAAAGCAGCAGTTGAGACTACCTGCGGAAATTACCGCGCGTCACTGGTGCGGCGAGTCCATATCCAGCGTATCCAGCGCGCGGGCGTGGTTCGTGAAGGCATTGCGAAATGATTGGCGCGTCGGGAATGGATTGCTGAACGGTGCTTGGAGGATTCCAGGTCTTGGCCCAGCGAAAAAACTCCCCCGTCTCCATCGGTGCCGCAATGAAATAGCCCTGGGCCAGGTCGCAGCCGAGCACTTTCAGCAGTTCCCATTCCTCTTTTGTTTCCACGCCTTCCGCGACGGAGACCATGTTCAGGCGCCGCGCCATCTCCAGGCTTGATTCGAGGATTACGCGGCTCGATTTCTGCTTGCTCGCACTCTGCACAAACGACTGGTCGACCTTCAGTTCGGTAAAGGCAATTCGCGACAGTTGCTGCATCGACGAATAGCCGGTGCCGTAGTCGTCGATCGACAGCCCGAACCCCTTCATGCGCAGGCGCGACAGATTTTCCAGCACGCTGCCCAGCTCGGCAGCGGCGGCGGATTCGGTTACCTCGAGCACCATGTGATGGGGATCGAGATTCTGGGCGAGCACCAGTTCGGTGACCCGGTCGGCCAGGGTGACATCGGCGAGTGACTTGATGGAAAGGTTTACCGCCACGGTTGCATCCATCCCGCCGCGACGCCAGGTGCTGCAGCAGGCGGCCGCCATTTCCAGCATCGCCATGGTGAGTGCGTCGATGTGGCCGCTGTCTTCCATGATTTTGATGAATGCACCCGGCGGAATGACGCCTTTGATCGGATGGCGCCAACGCGCAAGGGCCTCGACGCCCTTGATAACGCCGGTGGAGAGTTCAACCTTGGGTTGAAAGTAGGGCTCGAACTCGTGGTTTCGCAGGCCTTCGATGACTTCGTCAAGCGAGAAAGTCGGCCCGATTGATTTCGCGCGCGTCGTGTCGGCCGGCGCCGCCACGTAGCGGCTGATGGCGGCTTCCATTGCCTGCGCCGTGATGGGTTTTTTGATTGCGCCGAGCAAATTGATCCCATAGGCGGAAGTCATGGTCTCGACCGAACCAATCAGCGCCCGATCCAGCGCACTGGTCAGGATGATCGACACCGGCCTGCCCACTTCGCCAATGTGGCGAATCAACTCCATGCCGTCCATCTCCGGCATATCGAGGTCGCTGACGATGATATCGACCGGTTCGGGAGAGTTTTGCAGGATCTCCAGCGCGGCGCGGCCGTCGGCCGCCTCCAGCACCACGCGCGCGCCGAGATCTTCGAGCATCCTGCGCACCGCCCAGCGTTGAAATCCGTGGTCCTCGACCACCAGGAATCGCAGGTCAGCGATCGGCGGCGTCATTTCCATTTCCCGTGTTTCATTTTCGGTTCTCATTGCTGCGCTTTCAATAGTGAATCAAGATAATCATCGACTTGCTGAATTTCCTGCTGAAGTTCCGGCAGGCTGTCTTTCACGTCGTTCAGGTTGCCGGCGCGACAGGCCGCTTCGACACGGCCGCATACATCGGCCAGCCCGACTGCGCCAATCATCCGGCTGGCGCCGACAATGCGGTGAGAACGGTGCACCGCGCCGGCCAGGTCGCCATCGTCAATCGCCTTTCGCAGTCTCTCCATGTCTTCGTTGTTCAGTTTCCGGTAGAGCGCGATGAATTCGGACTCGACGCCGGCATCGCCGCGCGACATCGCTGCCAGCACCGCGCGGTCGACGGCAGCGACTTTCCCGGGTTTGGCGCCATGCATCTGTGCAAGTCCGCTCATTGCTTTTCGGTCGTGGCCGCCTAGCCGAAGTGCACGCGGCCCGCCGAAGGATCCTGGTGCGGCGGCGTTGTCTGCGATAGCGGCCCCCACTGATGGGTGGCCTCGCGGTTCGATGCGTCGCGATTGGCGGCGCTGGGCGCGCGCGCGGCCAGCAGCGCTTCCTCGCGCCGGGCCTTGCGTGTCACGGTCTCGAAGGCGCTGTTCAGAATCTCGTCTGCCAGACCGAGACCGCGGACCCGCTGTACTTCGCCGCTCGCCAGCCGTTCGCGTAACTCTTCGCAACCCATGTTTCGCGTGGTATTCGACTCGTAGTGCCGAAATACGCAGGTGCCGAGAATGGGGGTAATCCAGTTCAGGCGCCAGCGGCGGGTACCGGCAAAATCACCGGTCTCGATCCAGTCGCCGCAGGCGATGTCGAGCGATGCGAGTGCGGCGCTGGGCGAAGGCATGCTCACGGGCTCGTCGAGCGCGCCGGCCGCGGGCACAAAACGTTCACCGCCGATTGCCGACCACCTGCCGTCGAGCGCCAGTGCCAGCATCCGCTCCAGCTCGGCGAAGAAATTTGCCGCTGCCACGTCATGGTCATCGTCCGTCTCCGGGCCGATCAGCATGATTTCGATAAACGAAGGCAGGCGATTTGCCAGGCGGCGGCGCTCACCTTCCACCGTCGAGGGCCGCAGGCACTTGACCAGGTCGTCCAGCGTTGCCAGGCCCAGTTTCCAAGGCTTGCCGAGAGGGCCGCCGTGCATGAAATCGTGAATCATGACGTCGCGCCAGGTGGTCTGGATGAAGTGGCTGATGACCGGTGGCAGAATCAGGTTCTGCATGCGCACCGCAATCTCGCGGTCCGCCTGGTGTCCGGCGAATTCGGTCGCTTCCTTGTGCTCGAGCGCACGCAGGTTTTCGTCGTCCTGCAGTGCCGCTTCTTCGTGGTGATAGAAGAAATCATCGAGCTGGTCGAAAGCCTGGCGGAATGCGCCCGGCTCGCTGTCGCAGATCTGTACCAGGCCATCGACGATGTTTGCCACCGAGCGCACGGTCGTGTCATCGTCGTCGTCGAGGCCGAGGGTGAGGCCGAATTCGGCGATCAGGTCGATGAGCTTTCGCACCGGATGCTGCACCTGGGTCAGGAGCGAGCGATCCTTGAGCGCCAGTGCCAGCACCGGAAGCTGCAGGCGCGCGACGGCCTCGCGCAACTGGGCCGGCAAGCGCGGGTCTACCATTAGGCGGTCGAACATCACGGTAATGATGTCGCCGATGACCTGTTCGTCGCGGGTGAGTCTTTCCTGCATCGCGCGCCGGTTGTCATGTAGCGTGCGGGTTCCTGGCGACGGCTCGCCATCGCCATCGCGGTTTTCTGTTTCAATCGATTTCAACGGCGCGTGCCAGCCCGGTTCCGCCGCGAGGGTCGGCAACTGGACCGTGGCGGCCAGCGATGAACTATCGCCTTCTGTCAGCGGTGGTGGCAGGTAGAGCGGTGTGCCGCTTGACGACCTGGCGAGGATTTTTGTGAGCGCCGAGGTCAACTCCTGATTGGACTTCATCGCGCCGAGGTTAACCTCCTGTTGCGTCGGCGGTGGCGCGGATTGGCGCTCGGCCGTGAGCACCGGCCGCCCGTAATACTCGCCGCCGTCAACATCTATGCCACGTGCGGTGAGATTCCGGTTGGCCATCGCATAAGTGGCGGGCACGATTTCCAGCAGCACCGGGCCAAATGTCTTGAAAACGACCAAGCGCACGCCGGCGTCGGTTTCGATGGAGCCGAGCGCTTCCATCAGCGCCTGGGCAAATGTCTGCGGGACAATCGGATTCAGGTTATCCGGGGGATGTTTGGCGCCGGTCAGCGCGACGATCCGCCGGGTCAAGCCCCAGAGGTCAAATTCGCATTGTTCTTTCAGGCGCCTGCTGCATTGATTGATGGCGATTTCTTCGTCCAGCCGCTCGTCGGTCAGCAGGGTCAGTCCGTCCAGCGAAAGTTTCGCGGCGGGGTCAACGCCATTACGCAGCAGTTCCAGTTTTTCATCGAATATCCGGCGAACCACCATCGCGGTCTGTGCCTGCAACTCGCGGCGGCGCGAAAACAGCATCTGCGATGCGCGTTCAAACCGCCTTTTTCCCGCTGCGCTGTCGCAGGCCTCGGCTTCAAATTCGATGCAGTCGCTGATGTCGGGGATGGCATCGAAAATGCGCCGTGCGAATTCGTCGGCAATGGTGCTCCGGACTCCGTCAATCAGGCCGGGATCAAAAACGGTCAGCGATGCGGACTTCATGTCATTTCCTTCAAGAGTGGGTCTGCGCCTTGATCCGCGATGCGGGCGCCTGGCCAATTCGGCCCTGCACCTGCAGTCGCGACCAGAAGTAAGATGGGCTGCAGGACCTCTGGCTCTGGTGATGCCAAGTTACGCTTTACACAGGCAAGTGCCATCGGGCGAAACCCGATGCGGCCATTCGTTTTTGCCGAGATTTTGCCGAGAAGTAGCGCAATCGGTGATTCGTGGGCAGGGCGAAGAGGGAGGGGAGGGAAGGTGCCGGCCCACAAGTCTGGCCCGCCCGGCCCGATCATTCAGGGCAAGTATCGTGGACCAGGTTGGCCCGTCTAATCCATTCGACACGCATGAATGGAACGAAGTTCATTTCCGCCGCGATTGCTTCCATCCCGACACATTGCTAGTGTAGTGCTTCACTCTGTTTGGAACTTATGCAAGCATTCGCGTGATCTCCGCCAAATGTGCCTCCTTCCCCCATGAAAATGGGGGACCCCCGAAAAGGGGGCGCAGAGGCTGGGATGGGGGCGTGTTCAAAGCAAGCATCGCCCCCATCCCAACCTTCCCCCGTTGCCGGGGGAAGGAGCGAGGCGGTGAAAAATGAACTTAAGTCGCATTAAATACGAAGCACTACACTAGGGAACCACTTATCAAGTGTCATTCTCGCGAAAGCGGGAATCCATTTTGCGCTACGAAACATGGATCTCCGCGTCGACCAACGGAAGTCCCCATGGGACGCGGGAGATGACAGTTTGGGACTTAGAACTTGTCCGTAAATAAGACGCGATGCCTGACTTGCCCTTTTTGCCTCACTCTGCGTTGCGTTTCCTTGCATTGGCTCGCCATTGCTGCGAAAAGCGCGCCTTGATTGAGACAAAAATTGCTGCGTCACGCATTCGCGCTTATTTACGGACAAGTTCTTAATCAGAGGTTCCCTAGGGGAATTGGCAATCCGCGCTCAGTGAACCCCTGATTGGTGGATGGCGGGGACGGGTTCAGCATGTGCCCATGCATCACCATTGACGCCCGGTCTCCGGTTCGACAAAGCGGCATTTGTCCGGACCAGGGGACACCGGGCAGCCCGGGAGAATCCAGCTTGAATATCGATATCCAACAACAGGTCAACCAGGAATCCGCCGTGCGCATGGCGGCATCACCGCTCGCGGATTTGCGCTCGCTCATCGCGGACGGCTTTACCCAGGGAATTGTCGCCGGCTTGCCGAGCATCCGCGCCGATCTGCAGGCCCGGCTCACGAAATGCAGTGATGACGAGGAAAAGCGCGTCCTTCACTACGCAGTGCGCATATTGTCGGGAAGGCAGGAACAGTTGGCCGGGCAGCTCGATCGCCGCCTGCGCAGGCGTTTCGACGTCAGGCTGGATTGCCCGGACGACGCGGCCAGCCACACCGGCCGGTTTTCAACCGCTGCCCTGACGCTGTTTGCAGAGCTCGGCATGCTGGAGGAATTTGACCTGGAGCAGTGCGTCGACGAACTGCGTGAGCAATGCCGCCCGCAATTGCAAAGCCTCACGGCGCACCTGCGCAAAGTGCTTTGCTGCGGTTCCCTGCCCGAAGCGCACAACCCGGCGTTCCCGCGGGTGATGCTGCGCGCCCTGCAGGACGCGCTCGCCCATGCCGGTTGCGATGCGCGTGCCAGGCGGGTCGCGTTTCGCGCCTGTCGTCCGCTGCTGCCGCCGATCATCATCGCCATTTACCAGCGCGCCAACGCCATGTTTGCCAACCTCGAGCGCGGCGGCTTGGGCGGATTTGACGGCCGCTACGCGCGTGCGCGCCTGATGGCATCAGCGTCCGCCGCAGGAAGACATTGAGATGGCGGACGACGCGTGGTCATATGTGTGTCGCCGCCATCATTGAGCCATAAGAACACGGCCCTCCCATCATGATCAGGCCACTACTCAATCGATTGTTCGGCCGCGACGAGGCTGGCGACCATGCCGCTGGTGACGCGGTGGTGAATCGCGCCACCATGCCCTGGGCATTTCGCCGCATGGCGCCTTATCTCGGCGCTGCCGGCACGCTGGTGCTGGTGGGCATGGTTCTGCTCACGATGTATTTCACCTGGCTCGACTGGCAATGGGTCGCGTTCCTCAGCGGAATCCTTGGCGCGGCTATCCTCTCGCTCACCAGCCGCACCATTCATGCTGAATGGATGATCGCGCGCCGCACGGCGCAATGGTTGCTGGCGCGGCAGAAGCTGGCACAGGAAACCCGGCTTCGCGCCCGCGCCGAGCAGGAGCTTGCGGTCATGGGGAAAAATATCAAATACCTGCAGGAGATGCTGCCGGCGATGCTCGCCACTGTCGATGACCAGCACCAGGTCACCTATCACAATCGCGCCTTCCGCGATGGCATCGGCGCCGGCGCCGGTCAGATCGATGGCTGCCACCTGCGCGAAATCATCGGCGCCGAAGCCTATGAGGATATCGAGGATGATCTTTGCCGCGCGTTTGGTGGCGGCGTGGTGTATCGCGAGCGCTTGCATCGATCGACGTCCGGCGCGGCTTTCCGGCTGCTGTGGCAGTGCCTGCCGGCATTTACCGACAGCGGCGCCGTCGCCAGTGTCTTCCTGCTGGCGACGGACATCACCGCGCGTGATGATGTCGTCCGGGTGCCGTCGCCCGAAACGCCCGCTGCTGGCGCAAGTGCCGACACGATACGGCCATCGCCGGATTTCGTATCCGCGGCCGGCAGGAATGCCGCTGAAGCCATGGCAGAAGTCGAATCCGTGGCCGGCGCCGAAACGTCAGCCGACGGGGAAAGCCTGCGGGACGATGACGGATTGCGCCTGCGGACTGCGCTCGCACAGGACGAGTTCTGCCTTTTCTTCCAGACCATCGAGCCGCTTTCAATTCGCGCCGGCACGCCACCTTTCCACGAAATCCTGCTGCGCCTGAAGGCAGAGGAGGACAGCATGATGCCACCCGGATCGTTCCTGCCGGTGGCCGAGAAGCACGGCATGCTGCCCGATCTCGACCGGTGGGTGGTGCGTT
>JANNGY010000002.1:0-6470 GCA_031404095.1 Betaproteobacteria bacterium
CCTGAACCGATACTTTTGTATTATTCACTTTACCTAATTACACCACAACGCCCCCACTCTTGCACCGCCGTTCCCCCCTTCGCGGTAACGACGGAAATTTTTTCGGCTTGTCGCGAATACTGGAAACATCAATAGTCAGATTTTTGCCGTTCGCCCTGAGATTCGAAGGGCCCTTGGCATTAATGCCCTTCGATACCTCAGGGCGAGCGATGATTAATCGAACGGGTCTGGGTCCTGAACAGAATTTCACCTCCGGGCCGTGCCAATTGCCCGTCGGGTGGCGTCATCGTCTTGAAGCACCCCGCTTTCGGCCCCAAGTACCTGTAATGCTTTCGGAAAAAGGCGGATTCGGTTAAAATATACGGTTCCCCGTACAAAAAACGTTTCCTGCAAGCGCCTTTGCCCGAAAACACTGTCTGGGACGCCCCTTCCCGCAATTGCAGTTTCCTTCACTAGCCGCTCATCCAAGCGACGGATCAAACGACATGGCCCGCAAACCTAAAAGCGCTTCGCAAAACGACGAATTCCCGGTCCCCAACTTCAAGGCCGCACGCGATGCCAAGGTGCCGGTTGACGTTGAGGCGCAAAAGACCCGCCTGAAGAGCCTGATCATGCTCGGCAAGGAGCGTGGCTTTTTGACCTATGCGGAGATCAACGACCACCTCCCCGACGTGGTGGATGCCGAGCAAATCGAATCGATCACGTCGACTTTCAACGACATGGGCATCCAGGTCTACGACGTCGCACCCGATGCAGAAACGCTGCTGCTCAACGAGGCTGCCCCTGCCGCCGCGGACGATGATGACGCTGAAGAGGAGGCCGCGCAGGCGCTCTCCTCGGTTGATTCCGAGTTTGGCCGCACCACGGACCCGGTGCGCATGTATATGCGCGAAATGGGCTCGGTGGAGTTGTTGACGCGCGAGGGCGAGATCGAGATTGCCAAGCGCATCGAAGACGGCTTGAAGCACATGATCCACGCGATCTCTTCCTGCCCCACCACAATTGAGGAGATCCTTGCGCTCGCCGACAAGGTCGAACGCGACGAACTGCGTATCGATGAAGTGATCGACGGCCTGGTGGACCCGAACGAGGATCAGGTATCGGAGGCCGAGTTGTCCGACGAGGATCTCGAGGACGAGGAAATCGAGGAAGAGGAAGAGGACGAGGATGGCTCCATCGCCGCCGCCAACCTCGAGCAGTTGAAGCAGGATTCACTGGCGCGTTTCAATTCGATCCGTAAACTCCACAAGAAGGTGCGAAAAGCGCTGGCTGAAAAAGGCCATCGTTCGCGTGCCTACAAGGACTTGCAGGAAGAAATTTCCGCGGAATTGATGCAAATTCGCTTTTCGGCCAAACAGGTCGAGAGCCTATGCAACGGCCTGCGCGGACTGGTCGATCACGTGCGCCGCAGCGAACGCCATATCCAGGAATTGTGCGTCAAGAACTCCGGCATGCCGCGTCCCCATTTCATCAAGTCCTTCCCGGGCAACGAAACCAATGTGAAGTGGATCGCCGAGGAAATCACCCACGGCAAGGGCTATGCTGCCGCATTGGCCAAATTCAAGCCGTCGATCGTCGAGGAGCAGGAAGCCCTGATCAGTCTGCAAAAGGAAGTGGGTATCCCGATCAAGGAACTGAAGGAAATCGCCCGCCAGATGAGCACCGGCGAAGCCAAGGCGCGTCGCGCCAAACGCGAAATGATCGAGGCCAATCTGCGTCTGGTAATTTCGATCGCGAAGAAGTACACCAATCGTGGCCTGCAGTTTCTCGATCTCATCCAGGAAGGCAATATCGGCCTGATGAAGGCGGTGGACAAGTTCGAATATCGCCGCGGCTACAAATTTTCGACCTATGCCACCTGGTGGATCCGCCAGGCCATCACCCGCTCCATTGCCGATCAGGCGCGCACCATTCGCATCCCGGTGCATATGATCGAGACCATCAACAAGATGAACCGCATCTCGCGCCAGATCCTGCAGGAAACGGGTCTCGAACCCGATCCGGCGACGCTGGCAAAGAAGATGGAAATGCCGGAAGACAAAATCCGCAAGATCCTCAAAATCAGCAAGGAACCGATTTCGATGGAGACGCCGATCGGCGACGACGACGATTCGCACCTGGGAGATTTTATCGAGGACATGCAGACCCTGGCGCCAGACGACTCGGCACAGTACACGTCGTTGCGTGATGTGACCAAAGATGTGCTGGATTCGCTGACACCGCGCGAGGCAAAGGTGTTGCGCATGCGCTTTGGCATCGAAATGAACACCGATCACACGCTCGAAGAGGTCGGCAAGCAGTTCGACGTTACCCGCGAACGCATTCGCCAGATTGAAGCAAAGGCATTGCGCAAGCTGCGTCATCCATCACGTTCGGAGAAGCTCAAGAGTTTTCTGGAGACCGACAGCTGATCGTTTGACTTGTCGTGAAGCACCTGAAAAACGGCCGGCATTCCCGGCCGTTTTTTTCGTCTCCTTTGATTGAAATCAAAAACCGGGCCGGGGAAGTGGCCTATGGTGAAATTATCCAATGGCGAGGTGATTCCATGTTCAAGAACATCCTGGTACCGACCGATGGTTCGAAACTGTCGATGAAGGCCGTCGACAAAGCCATTGAGTTTTCGAACGCAAACGGCGCCGTGCTGACCGTGCTGACCGTCATTCCACCCTATCCAGTGACGCCGGCAGGTGACGGCTATGTGCTGGAACCGATGTCGGGCGACGCCTGGGACAAGGTCATGAAGGATCGCGCCGACAAGATATTGGCGGTGGCCGAAAGGCGCGCGAAAGCCAAGGGAATTTCTGTGCAGTTGATGTCGGTCCGAAATGGCCTGACCTATGACGGCATCATCTCCGCCGCGAAAAAGCGCAAATGCGATCTTATTCTCATGGCATCACACGGTCGGCGCGGTTTTTCCGCGTTATTGCTCGGCAGCGAAACGACCAAGGTGCTGACCCATTCGAACATCCCTGTTCTGGTGTGCCGCTGAAGGCCAGGTTTCAGGCACCTCCCGGCAGGGAGGCCGTCGTCCCAGCGCAGGCGGGACGACAGAAAGCGTCAATTGGTGGGGTGTGACACAGTCGAAAATTGATCGACCCTCGGCCAAAGAATAGGATCACGCGGGTGCCTGCCGGCCCGAACAATCGCCGCTGCCCGGATTTCCTTCGCCCGTCTCAGGCTCTCGCCAGCGATAACCCGATACGCACCGTGTGATGCGGTTCATCGCTTTCCTCCACGACGAATCCGAGTTGGTCCACCAGCCTCAGCATGTCCCGGTTTCCGGCCAATATTGATCCGCCGATCTGCTGGTAGCCGGCGTCCCGCGCGCAATGGATCAGCGACTTCATCAGGGCCAGGCCCAGGCCCCTCCCCTGCCAGGCATCCGCAATGGCGATTGCAAATTCCGCGCTGACCCGATCCGGATTGGGAAAATACTGGCTGACCCCCGCAATCTTGTCGTCGTCGCTATCAATGGCGACCAGTGCCATTTCGCGCCCATAGTCCAATTGTGTGAACCGCGCGATCGTCTCGGCCGACAGCGCCGAAACCGAATGCTGGAAGCGCGAGTAGCGTGAAGCCTCGGACAGCCCCGCAATGAATTCACGTTCGCGCTCGGCGTCATCCGGACGAATCGGCCTGACCAGCAAAGCGTGACCACCCTTCAGGCGGATTTCGTGCTCCAGTTCCAGCGGATAGGGAAAGATGGCCATATGCCGGTAGCGCATATCGGTAAGTGGGGCATGGCTGTTGATGACAACTCGCGCATCGACAACGGCGGCGCCCTGAGGGTGAGTCAGCACCGGGTTCAAGTCCATTTCCTCGATCCAGGGCAGCAGGCATGCCATCATTGAAATGCGCTGCAATATGTCAATCAGGGCGGCGCGATCCACGCCGGGCACATCGCGGTAGCCATCCAGCAGCCGGCGGATGCGGGTCGCCTGGATCAGCGCCTCGCCCAGCATCGGATTTAGCGGAGGCAGCGCCAGCGCAAGATCGTTTATCGCCTCCACCGCGATACCACCGGCACCAAAAGCAATTACCGGGCCGAACACCACATCGCGCTTGACGCCCACCAGTACTTCGCGTTGATGGGGGAACTTGAGCATCGGCTGGATATTGACGCCGAGAATCTTCGCATCGGGCCGTGCGGCACGCACCTGTACCAGCATGTCGTCAAAGGCATTGCCAAGCTGCCGTCCATTCACCAGGTTCAGGCGCACGCCGCCGACATCGGATTTGTGGGTGATGTCCGGTGAGTGAACCTTCATTGCAACCGGGTAGCCCAAGGCCTTGGCAGCCGCAACGGCTTGCTCGCGAGTCGACGCAATGCGCCCCTCATTGACCGGCAGCCCGAATGCTGCCAGCAAAGACTTGGCCTCGGCTTCGCTGAGTATCGTGCGCTTATCTTTCAACACGTCCTCTCGAATGGCCTTTGCCTTGGCGATCGCCTGCGAGACTTCATGAAAACTCATCGAAGCGAAAGCGGGCACCGACTCCAGCAGCATTGCCTGGTGTTTGCGAAATCGCGTGAGAAACGAAAATGCCTCAACCGCGTTTTCCGGTGTCATGAAATTAGCGATATTCGCCGCATCCAGCATGGCCCTTGCGGGTTGCACCGAAGCGCCGCCGAGCCACGCCGTGAACACCGGCTTCTGGTGGTGGGAAGCAGCTTCGATAACAGCCTGCGCCGCATCCTCCGGCCGGGTAATGGTTTGCGGGCAAAACATAGTCAATACGGCATCGACATTGGGATCATCGAGCGCCGCCTCGGTGGCGGCCGAAAAGCGCGCCGGCGTGGCATCGCCGATGATGTCGACCGGATTGGATTTCGACCAATGTGCGGGCAGCACGCCGTCAAGCTTCTTCACAGTTGCGGCGGACAGTTTCGCCAGCTCAAGCCCGTTGTCGCTCACGCAATCGGCTGCCACCACGCCCGGCCCGCCGCCGTTGGTAATGATCGCAAGCCGGGGACCTTGCGGCCGTTTGTTTGCCGCCAGAATCCGGGCCGCCGCGAATAATTGCAGCGAACTCTTCACCCGGACGACGCCGGCACGGGCGAGGGCGGCATCGAACACCGCGTCACTGCCGGCGAGCGCACCCGTATGGCTGGTGACCGCGTGGGTGCCCGCGGCATGGCGGCCGGCCTTGAAGACAATGACCGGTTTCACCCGCGAGGCGGCACGCAGTGCCGAAAGAAATCCGCGGGCATCGCGAATACCCTCGACGTATAGCAGGATGCTGCGGGTTTCGGCATCTTGCACCAGAAAATCCAGCAATTCGCCAAAATCCAGATCGAGCGCACCGCCCATGGAAATTACGCTGGAAAATCCGATCTCGGTACTCGCGGCCCAATCCAGGATCGCCGTGCATACCGCGCCGGATTGCGACACCAGCGCCAGCGAACCGGCGCGCGCGGGCACACTCGCAAATGTGGCATTCAGTCCGATGGACGGCCGCATCACGCCCAGGCAATTCGGACCAAGCATGCGCATACCGTAGCGATCAAGTTCCGCCTTCACCTGCTTCGAACGAATGCGTCCCTCTTCACCGATCTCGCTGAAACCGGCCGATAACACCACCGCATGGCGAACGCCCATGGTGCCAGCGGCGCGCAACAGGTCGACCACGGTACGCGCGGGTGTTGCGATCACGATCAGATCAGGTGTTTCCGGCAGGTCTGCGATTGCAGAAAAGCACTTCTGGCCAAAAATCTTCGAGTGTTTGGGATTGACTGCGTACAGGGGCCCCTTGAAGGGGCCATGACGCATGTTCTCGAAAACGAATCTCCCCAGCGCGCCTTCCTGTTCGGAGGCACCGATGATCGCCACCGATTTCGGTGCCAGGAGAGGAGTGAGGTAATGGGTGGACATGACGGGAAGTCATATTATGCGGGGAGGATGGCCTGAATGCATGACGCTTACATGACGCACCTGGCTAAAATCACGCCTGCGTTGTGTCTTTATCGGGCCGTTAGATCAGTTGGATGAGGCAGGGTTTCGCGTCCGACCGGTCGCGCCTGACGAACCGGGAAGCCATGCAGCGTTTTCCGTGGACGAAACCGCAGTTTGACGCCTTCTCAGTGCACAAATTGAACTGCGCACAATATCGCGGAGAGAGAACAAGAAAACGCTCTTCGGCAATGTGCAAGTGTCGCCCCGGAATGAGACAATGTCGCGCGGGCCGTTAGCTCAGTTGGATGAGGCCCGCGGCTCCAAATGTGCCTGCGCACATTTGGACGGAGCCGAATCTGAGCGCTGTGCACGGCGCGAAGTGGGTCGATGCAGCGACTTATCGCATCGACGAGCAGAGGAAGGTGTTGTTAGCAGTGCAATCGGGCCGTTAGCTCAGTTGGTTAGAGCAGAGGACTCATAATCCTTTGGTCGTTGGTTCAAGTCCAACACGGCCCACCAGTTTCCCCCGTCGCGCATCGACTATATCGAGCGGTGCCATCCGTCCAGATCACCAAACAC
>JANNGY010000003.1:0-2523 GCA_031404095.1 Betaproteobacteria bacterium
AGGCGCGGCGCATGGCGGTCATTGCCGTGATAAATGCCGACCACATTTCCCACCGCGTCGAACGAAACCTCGTCGAAGCCGCATTCGTCACGCATCCACTGCGCCAGTTGTTGTGAGACCGCGCGATGCGCATCGGTGAGATACGTGACGGTCAGTTCGCCACGTTCGGCAAAACCGGGATCGCTATGGACGGCCAGCTGTTCGGCCCAGTTCCATATGCGGTTGCCGAGCGCCGGCGTGTGCGCGAATTTGTCGTCGAGGCGCAGCTCGGCAATGCGATGAGTATTGCGCAGGCATTCGGCGAATTCGAAGTCGGGGTGTTGCGCCAGGCGGCGCGCAAACGTGGAAATGATTTCGGCACGGCTCAGGCCTTCGCCGCGCGGCCCGCGCACGGCGAGGATGAAGGGGAAGCCGAAGCGGGCGTTGTAGTCGGTGTTGAGTTGGCGGATTTTCGCGAACTCTTCCGGCGTGCAATGCGACAGGCCCGCCTTGTCCTGTTCGCCGGTCGATTCGGTCGTCAGTGCCTTGGCCACCATCGCCTTGCCGGCCAATTCCGGGTGGGCGCGGATAAGGGCCAGTTGCGCATCGCGGCCGGCGGCGCGTACGGCGTTGATCAAGGCGAGCTTGAGCTGCGCGAGGCTGGCAAAGGGACGCCGCGCGGCAGTCCTCTCAGCGATCCACGGCGAGTGCTCATAGGCGCCGGCGAGGAGTTCGACGAATTCGCTTGTTGCGGCGGCGTTGAGTTGTTCCAGTGTCAGCGACACGAGTGTCATTCCCTATTTGTGTTGGCGCAGGGGAAACTATACGCGCCGGTGCGTCTGTTTGGCGTGAGAAAAAAACCCCCGCTCGTCTCGACGCACGCATCGCGACGACGCCGCCCCCTTCAAAAAGGGGGCAAATGAATGTAGCCCGCTGAGAATGAAAGTTTGGGGGATTTACGGATGTCCTGCTAAACACCGACTCCACAAAAAACAAAAGAGCCGCATGCGCGGCTCTCCTTCCACTTGATTGCATTGCGGGTCACAACACCGATTTCAACAACTCCCCCATCTTCGCCGGGTTCTTGGTGACCTTGATGCCGCACTCTTCCATCACCGCCAGCTTCTCCTGCGCCGTCCCCTTGCCGCCGGAAATGATGGCGCCGGCATGGCCCATGCGCTTGCCGGGCGGCGCGGTGACACCGGCGATGAACCCCACCACCGGCTTCTTCATGTTGGCCTTGATCCAGCGCGCGCAGGTTTCCTCGGCGTCACCGCCGATTTCGCCGACCATGATGACGGCATCGGTTTCGGGATCGTCGTTGAATAGCTTCATGACATCAATGTGCTTCAGGCCGTTCACCGGATCGCCGCCGATGCCCACGCAGGTGGACTGGCCGAGGCCCAGGTCCATCAACTGGCCGACCGCTTCATAGGTCAGCGTGCCCGAGCGCGAAACGACACCGATGCGGCCCTTCTTGTGGATGTGGCCCGGCATGATGCCGATCTTGAGTTCATCCGGCGTGATCACGCCCGGGCAATTCGGCCCGAGCAGGATGGTGCTGCGGCCTTCCATTTTCTTGCGGGTGCGGATCATGTCGCGCACCGGGATGCCTTCGGTGATGCAGATCACCAGCTCCAGGCCCGCGTCCACGGCTTCATCGATGGCGGCAGCGGCGAATGGCGGCGGCACGTAGATCACTGAGACAGTCGCGCCGGTCTGCGCCTTCGCCTCTTTCACCGTTTCAAAAATCGGAATGCCTTCGTAGCTCTGGCCGCCTTTTTTCGGCGTGACGCCAGCCACGTAGCAGTTGGCGCCATTCGCGTATTCCTTGCACATTTTGGTGTGAAACATGCCGGTCTTGCCGGTGATGCCCTGGGTGATCACGCGGGTATTCTTGTTGATCAGGATACTCATGCTTTTCCTCTATCTCCGTCGTCCCGCGAAGGCGGGGTCAACTGTTTCCAAACTCGTCGTCCCCGCGAAGGCGGGGACCCAGTGTCGTTCAGGCGGTAAAATTCAGATACAAATCATTCCAGTACGGATTGACTTCTTCAATCAATCGAATCTTCCATTCTCGGTTCCACTTCTTTATGCGTTTTTCACGGGTGATCGCGTTTTCCGCAGAATCGTGTTGCTCGTACCAAACTAGTTTGTGAACGCCGTATTCCTTGGTGAAGCCCGGCACCAATCCTTCCTTGTGTTCCCAGATCCGCTTTGGCAAGTTTGAAGTTACGCCAACATAGATTGTTCCGTTGCGGTCGCTTGCCAGTATGTAAACGCAGAATTGTTTGTCCACGAAGAGGCTAACGACGCTGGGTCCCCGACTACTCGGGGACGACGGAAGTTACTTGCCTGCGTTCTGGTTTGCGGCGGCAGCAACGACGCGTTCGGCCGCTTCAGCCATGTTGTTCGCGGAGATGATCGGCAGGCCGGAATCCTTCAGTATCTGCTTGCCCATTTCATCATTGGTCCCGGAAGAGCCCCAACACCGCGCTGGTCGTCATCACGGTTCCGGGCTTGCGGACCCCGCGCATTACCGCG
>JANNGY010000004.1:0-3770 GCA_031404095.1 Betaproteobacteria bacterium
ATGTCATGGTCGGCGACAAACGCGGGTCGACTACGACTGCGTGACAAACACAGGAGTCACCAACGTCGGCAATGCTCGACCGCCTCACAAATTTCGTTTGCTTTCGGGTGGTTGCGAATGGGTCTGCCATGAGAAAATCCATTTGGGCCAACCAATGTGCGGCGTCACCAGCTTACAAGGGAACTACTGAAAAACCTGTCATTCCCGCGAAAGCGGGAATCCATTTTTTCGTAAGACTTTGATGTGCGTAGAAAATTGGATCCCCGCTTTCGCGGGGATGACAAATATTTGAGGTTTTTAGAAGTTCTCAAAGGGCAAACCCCAGCACTGGCGCGCCTTCTGGCGGCATTGTGCCATGCGAGCCGCACCAGTGCTTGACCTTCGTCTTTCAGCGCGAAGAAATATCTAATACAAGTAGTCACCCACCATGAACATTGCCACCACCCACGAAATCATCGAAGAACTCCGCCTCGGCAAGATGGTGGTGCTGGTCGATGCCGAAGATCGCGAGAACGAAGGCGACCTGCTGATGGCGGCCGATTTTGTGACGCCTGAGGCGATTAACTTCATGGCGAGACACGCGCGTGGCCTGATCTGCCTGACGCTGGAAGAAGATCGTTGCCGCCAGCTCAACCTGCCGCTGATGGTGTCGGACAATCGCACCCCGCATGGCACCGCGTTTACTGTTTCCATCGAAGCTGCTTCCGGCGTTACCACCGGGATTTCCGCGGCAGACCGCGCACGCACCGTGCAACTGGCCGTCGCTGCAAAGGCGACACCCGATGACATCGTACAGCCGGGCCATATTTTTCCGGTGATGGCCAAGCCGGGTGGGGTACTGGTGCGCGCCGGCCATACCGAGGCGGGCTGCGATCTGGCCAAGCTGGCCGGCCGCACGCCGGCGGCGGTGATTTGCGAAGTGATCAAGGACGATGGCGAGATGGCGCGTCTGCCCGACCTGCTGGTGTTCGCCGAACAGCACGGCCTCAAGGTCGGCACCATCGCTGATCTCATCCGCTATCGTTCGATCAACGAAAAGCTGGTGGAACGCGTCTCGGAAAAAACCATTTCGACGCCGTATGGATCGTTCCAGTTGCACGTGTTCCATGACAAGACGGTCAACGAGGTCCACCTGGCGCTGACGCGCGGCGAGATCCTTCCCGATGTGCCGGTGCTGACGCGGGTGCACGAACCCTTTACCTCGCTCGACCTGTTCGATTTCGACAACGGCCAGCACGCTTACTCGGTGGCGGAAGCCATGCGCATCATTGCCACCGAAGGCACCGGCGTGATCGTGCTGCTGCGCCGCCACGAGACGGCAGAATCGGTGATCGAGCGATTCACGGCCGATCCGGCAAAGGCCCGCCGCGTGGCGAAATGGGATCCGCGCATGTACGGCATCGGCGCGCAAATCCTGCGGCAATTGCATGTGCACAAGATGCGGGTGCTGGCCTGGCCGAAGAAGATCCCCTCGATGGCGGGTTTTGAACTGGAAGTGGTGGAATATGTGCCACCAAGCAGCGAACGCAAACTGAAGGCGGTATGAATTCCATCAAGCAAAACCTGGATGGCGGTGGCCTGCGCATCGGCATCGTGCAGAGCCGGTTCAATGAAGCTGTTGTGGTGAAGATGCTCGACGCCTGTGAGCAGGCGCTGCGGGCACGAGGTGTGGCTGCGGCCGATATTGATCACGTGGCGGTTCCTGGCGCACTCGAAATCCCGGTTACCCTGCAGACCATGGCGCTGACGCGGCGATACGACGCGCTGATTGCCGTCGGCGCGGTCATCCGCGGCGAGACCTATCATTTCGAAATAGTCTCAAATGAAAGCTGCCGCGGCGTGATGGACGTAATGCTGGAAACGGGCGTGCCGATTGCCAATGGCATCCTGACGGTCAATTCCGATGCACAGGCCGAGGCGAGGGTGGCGGAAAAAGGCGCGGATTGCGCGCACGCCGCCATCGAGATGGCCAATGCACTGGCGGCAATTTCGGCGTCGGCCAAGGAAACAAGATGAAAAACGCCCGACGCCGTTCACGTGAATTCGCCGTGCAGGCACTCTACCAATGGCAACTGGCGGGGCAAAGCCTCGCCGACATCGAAAAGCAGTACCAGGCCATGGATGGATTCGAGAAAGCCGACAGCAAATTGTTTTCGCTGCTGGTGAGTGGCGTCATCAAGCATCAGGCGGCGCTGCAGGAACAACTGGCGCCGAACCTGGACCGCGCCTGGATGGAAGTCAGCCCGATCGAGCGCGCCGTGCTGCTGATCGCCGCGCAGGAATTGAGCGCGATGGCCGAAACACCCTATCGCGTCATCATCAACGAAGCCATCGAACTGGCGAAATCATTCGGCGGCACCGACGGCCACAAGTACGTGAACGGCGTGCTCGACAAACTGGCGGCACAGGTGCGCTCACCGGAAATCGCGTTTCAGTCGGAAAATCCGGCGAGTGCGGTGAAGCCGCGTGTTGCAAGGAAAACGCCGACGGTGGTGACGAAAGCACGGCGGGTGGCAAAGGTTCCACCGAAGGTCAGCATTAAGTCGACGACGAAAACCTGAGTACGCCCACCAATTTTCTAAGCAAGGAAAGTCGCGGTCGTCTCTAGGCACTGCCCCCTTTGAAAAAGGGGGTGAAGCAGGGGTTTCGCATCGCGTGTGGTGCGCCTGCTGAACGGCCAGCCAATACAGTGGCTGGCGCGTCCTGCAAGGGCTGCGGGATTCAGGATGGTTGCTATGGTGTACGACTGAAAATCCCTCACAGCCTCCCTTTAAAAAGGGAGGAGTGACTTGCGACGGGACGTGACCATCTTGTGGCACTTCCCCCTTTGAAAAAGGGACACTAAGTGAAGGATGGAAGGCGCTCGTCGCGTTCCACTTCCCCCTTTGAAAAAGGGGGACTGAGGGGGATTTTCGGTGGTTACCTATTTTTGACGACTGAAAATCCCCCCATGCCCCGCATGGCCGCGCGACCCACTACAATGAGTCGCCGTTCTGCAAGCGAGCGGCATGCCGCTCGAAACCCTTGCATCCCCCCTTTTTCAAAGGGGGACTAAATCGCGCTGACGCCAGGCACATGACGCCCGAATTTGACCTGATCACAAAATACTTCACCCGCCCGGTCACGCGCGCGGCCCTTGGCGTCGGTGACGATTGCGCGCTGATACGCGTCGCCGAAGGTTGCGAACTCGCCATTTCAACCGATACGCTGGTTTCCGGTACGCACTTTTTCGCCGACGCCGATCCTTTCAAACTCGGTCACAAGGCCTTGGCGGTCAACCTGTCGGACCTGGCGGCGATGGGTGCTGCGCCGCGCTACGTGACACTGGCCTTGACCCTTCCTGTCGTCGATCACGCGTGGCTTGCGGCGTTCTCCCAGGGATTTTTCGCGCTTGCCGATGAGGCAGGTATAGAACTGATCGGCGGCGATACCACCCGCGGTCCGCTGTCGATGACCCTGACCGTTTTCGGCGAGGTGCTTGCAGGCAAAGCCCTGCGCCGCGATGCGGCAAAGGCCGGCGATGATATCTGGGTGTCCGGCTCGCTCGGCGGCGCCGCGCTGGCACTCAGGCATTTGCAGGAAACGCTGGCGCTGAAGCCGGCAGTGCTGGAACGCGCCTTGGAACGTCTGCTCCTGCCGGTTCCCCGCAATGCACTGGGTTCCGCGCTGGTGGGAACGGCGCGTGCCGCCATCGACATTTCCGACGGATTGCTTGCCGATCTCACCCATATCTGCGAACGCTCCAAGCTGGCCGCCATTGTCGAGTGGAC
>JANNGY010000005.1:0-4910 GCA_031404095.1 Betaproteobacteria bacterium
CGCCGCGAAACCCCCGCCTCACCCCGTCGAACGCGACCCCATGAAATATGCAGGCTAGCCCTTCACCGGAATCAGCTTCGCCACCTTCGCAAGCAACACCTCTTTCTCATAAGGCTTGTGCACCATCCCGCTGAAGCCGAATTCGACCGCCGAGATATCCTCCTCCACTGCGAGCAGCACCGGAATCGTCCGCTCGGTCAACGCGAATTTCTGCTGCAGGCGGTCCGATATCCCCTCGATGCCCAGTTCGGCAAAGCCCCTCGCCGTCGGGTCGATGATCAGCAGGTCGAACACGTCCTGGCTAAGTTCGGTGTAAGCCTCATCGGCGGTATCGGTATGTACCACGCGGTAATCCCGTTTTCTCAGCGCGCCGATGGCGACAATCGCATGGTCGCGATTTGGATCGACGATCAACACGCTGCCCGCCTTGGCTTCGCGCAGCGAGTGGCGCGTGATCAGCGTTGACGTAGCTTCGGCATCGTCGTCCTGCGTGCCCATCACTGCCGAGATGGCTTCATTGATCTGGTTGGCGGCGATTGGGTGGCGCAGGTAGGCGCTGATGCCGTTTTCGCGACAGGCGATGGCGTCACCCGGCTTGCCGGACTTGGCCAGCATCATCACCGCGGTCTGCTTCAGCCGGGCTTGATGCTTGATGCGAAAACCGAGCAAAAACCCGTCCTGAATCGGCAATTGATTCGATGTGATCACCAGCGGAATCGGGCTGGACTCGAAGGCCATGCGCGACAGCAGTTGCATGGCCACCGCCGCATTGTCGGCCTCGCGCGGCTGCATGCGCCAGCTACGCGCGAGGTCCGAAAGTTCCTTGCGCTGTTCGGCGTCGGCGCTGACGATCAATACCGGCAGCCCGGTGAGCGTGACGAAAGTCGGACGAGTGCGAGGCTCTTTCACATTGCGGTAGGGAAAGACCGCGGTGAACTGGTGGATGGTGGTTTCCTTCTTTTCGCGCACGTCAATCTTGCCCGCGCCCTTGCTGCCCATGGCGCGAACGATCTGGCGTGCGAGCGACAATTGCATCAGACCGGTCGCCGAGGCGTTTTTCTGCCGTTTGCCACCTTTCGGCGGTATGGTCTCGACGCGAAAACTCAGGTGAATCTGGTTTTCGGCGGAATACTCGGGCTCCACCACCAGCGCCAGCTCTCCGCCGTCCTGTGCGCTGGACATGCCGGCTTCGAGCAGGTTGCGCAACACCAGCATCAGACGAGCGCCGTCGCCGGTCAGGTGCTCGGGAACATCCTGCTCGACCGCGAGGCGCAACTGGATGGATTTTTCCTCCGCCAGGGGCACCACGGCTTCCAGCATATTGGCGATGCGGTCGCGCAAGTGGAACTCCATCGCTTCCAGCTTGAGATCGCCGCTTTCGATTTGCGACAGATCGACCAGGCTGGCAATGTCGGCAAAGGCGGACTGCGCGGCGGATTCGACCCGCCGGAAATGATCGAGTACCGCGCTCGGCAGGTGCATCTGCTCCGCGCGGTGGATGGCGTTGCCGGCGCTTTCGAGCGTCGTCGCCAGGTTGCGGGCGATTTTTTCGACCAGTTGCGATTGCGCCGCCAGGGTAGCTGAACCCAACGTGGCGGATCCCACCGTGCCTGTCGAGTCTTCTTCAAGCCCGCGAAAAATATGCAGGCGGCCGGCAATCCCGCTTTCTCCGGCCACCGGCAACGAATGCTGCTTGGCGCGCTTGCCGCCGGCGAAGGTGAATTCGAACTCATCGTTCTGTGGCGAATCCAGGGGGAAATAAATCGGCGCAACCTTTTTCTCGGTCGCGGAAGAGGCCTGCGCGAACAGGTCATTGCAGGAAATGCCCACCAGCGATTGCGGCGCTGCTTCCACCCGGAACAGTTCGCAGAAAGCCGCATTGACCATCTCGACCAGGCCGAGGCCGTTCTCGACCACGCACGCGTCGGAGATATTTTCCACCAGGTCCAGCAAATGCGTGCCCTGCACGTTGGCCGCCGCTTCCTTGGCTTTTTCCATGCTGATGTCGCGCAACCATCCGGCGACCGTATGCACCTTGCTGCCTTCACGCTGGCTGGCGACCAGTTTCAACTCCACCGGCACCTGCGCGGACTCGGTCGTCAGCGTGACTTCCAGCAAGGCGGTGGCGGTCTTGCCCTCGAGGATTCGGGCCAATGTCTGCTCAAAACGCGAGCGGTCCCCGGGCGCCAGCAATTCGACGATAGACTCGCCCTTGTCCTGTCCGACCCATCGCGACAGCGCTTCCGTGGCGTAAAGGATGCGGCCCGCGGCATCGATTTCGAATACGGGTTCGTCGAGAACTCTGATCAGTTGTTCGTGAGTCGACATGGCACGGTGTTATTTCGCCTGTTGAGTGTGTGCCGATTATAGCCTTAGGGATTTGTCGATCCGGCAGGAAAATGATGGCCATCGCCAGTCATGGCCCAAGCATCGGTGTGGCAGGCGTAAAATTCAGCCATTCCCGAAAAGGTCCACACCATGAACGACTTATCCCGCCCCGCACTTTCCGCCGCCGCGCCCGATCAGCGCCACGATCCCGGGCGGATCATCCGCGCGCCCCGCGGCACTGCCATCACTTGCAAGAACTGGTTGATCGAAGCCGCCTACCGGATGATCCAGAACAATCTCGATCCCGATGTCGCCGAACGCCCGCAGGACCTCGTGGTGTACGGCGGCATCGGCCGCGCCGCGCGCGACTGGAAATGCTATGACGCAATTCTCGCGACATTGAAAAAACTCGAACCCGACGAGACGCTGCTGATTCAGTCGGGCAAGCCGGTCGGCGTCTTCCGCACGCACGAGGATGCACCGCGCGTCTTGCTGGCCAACTCGAATCTGGTGCCGCATTGGGCGACGTGGGAGCACTTCCACGACCTCGACCGCAAGGGCCTGATGATGTACGGGCAGATGACGGCGGGCTCGTGGATCTACATCGGCTCGCAGGGCATCGTGCAGGGGACCTACGAAACGTTTGTCGAGATCGGCCGTCAACACTTCGGTGGCGACCTCAAGGGCAAATGGATTCTCACTGGCGGGCTAGGCGGCATGGGCGGCGCGCAGCCGCTGGCCGCGACCATGGCCGGTGCATCGTTGCTGGCAGTGGAGTGCGACGAGACGCGCATCGATTTCCGGTTGCGAACGCGCTACGTCGATGCCAAGGCGAAGTCGCTGGATGAAGCGTTGCATATCATCGACGTCGCGCACCAGAAGGGCGAGGCGGTCTCTGTCGGCCTGCTAGGCAATGCGGCCGACGTGTTTGCCGAAATCGAGAAGCGGGTCAGGGCGGGGGATGCCAAGGCGCGCCCGGACGTGGTCACCGACCAGACCTCGGCGCACGATCCGCTTAATGGCTACCTGCCGCAAGGATGGACCATGCAGCAGGCGGCCGCGTTGCGCATCACCGATCCGGATCGCGTGGTGAAAGCGGCACGTCAATCGATGGCTGTTCAGGTGCAAGCCATGCTTGACCTGCATCACGCCGGCATCCCCACGCTCGATTACGGCAATAACATTCGCCAGGTCGCCCTGGAGGAAGGGGTGGCCAACGCCTTCGATTTCCCCGGATTTGTGCCGGCCTACATCCGTCCGCTGTTTTGCCGCGGTGTTGGCCCATTCCGCTGGGTGGCGCTGTCGGGTGACCCGGAAGACATCTACAAAACCGATGCCAAAGTCAAGGAACTGATTCCCGACGACAAGCACCTGCACAATTGGCTGGACATGGCCCGGCAACGTATTGCGTTTCAGGGATTGCCGGCACGCATCTGCTGGGTGGGGCTGGGACAACGGCACCGGCTGGGACTCGCGTTCAACGAGATGGTGAAGTCCGGTGATCTCAAAGCGCCGATCGTGATCGGCCGCGATCATCTGGACTCGGGGTCGGTAGCCTCGCCCAATCGTGAGACGGAGTCGATGAAAGATGGGTCGGATGCGGTGTCGGATTGGCCTTTACTCAATGCGCTGTTGAATACGGCCAGCGGCGCGACCTGGGTGTCGTTCCATCACGGCGGCGGGGTGGGGATGGGGTTCTCGCAGCATGCGGGGGTCGTTATTGTCTGCGATGGGACTGATGCAGCGGCGAAGCGGATTGAGCGGGTGTTGTGGAATGATCCGGGGACGGGCGTGATGCGGCATGCGGACGCGGGGTACGAGGATGCGGTTGCTTGTGCGGGGGGAGTTGGGATTGAAGTTGCCGATGGTGAGTTGAAGTTCAGAATCTTGCGAATTGACGCCAATGAAATTTGAAAAGTTCAAAGCGGAGCACATCGCTGCGCTCGAGGAGTCTGTCGAATACTTTGCCAATTCAATGAAGAAAGAACGCGAACTTTGGGTCGCAAGAGAGTTTCTTTGCAGATATGTCTCTCAAAACGAGTTGGCGAATATTCAATCAACGAAAGCTGATCCACCGGACGTGACATTTCACGAAATAAATTTCGAAGTAAAGGAAGTCTTAGATGATGGATACAAGCGACACGCTGAATACAAGAAAGAGTTGACAGAAGCCCGCAGCGCAACAAAATTTTCAGACTTTCTCAAAGATGTGGATGTCAGCAAACGCATTACGTCCATCGGGGCGTTTCTCCGGAAGCTCGATGCACATGTAGCCTTTCATTCCAAGAAATACTCCAAGACTCTCCTGTCAAATCTTGATGCTCTATATTACGTAAATCTACGAGGCGTGCTTGCGAGAAAAATCTCACTTCCCTTAGTTGTGCCCGACAGCTTGATCGAATCTGGATTTCGAAGCGTTTCGCTTGTGTTCAATGATGGGAGTCTTGTTATCGCTGCCAAGTCAAATGCACCGGTCTTGTTTCGCGAGAACATCTGTAAGCTACACATTAGAGAGAACTGACTTTGGTTCGCATTGCATGAAGTCGAACAACTTGGAGATCAATTTGAAACGGACAATTTCC
>JANNGY010000006.1:0-2277 GCA_031404095.1 Betaproteobacteria bacterium
GGGTTCAGGCTGATATTGCGCAAGGTGCGAATCGGCACGATCGCATCCGGCGCATCAATCGCCACACCACAGCCGTAGCCATGCGCCAGCGGCACCACGTCGTCGACATTGGGGTAGCGCGGCAGCAGCTCGGCCTTGATGCGCTGCACGGCGAATTCGGTGACGCCGGCCACGCACTGCACCGTCTGAGTCACCGCGAGGATGTTGCGCGTGCCGACCGAGCCGTCGGCATTGCGGTAACCATCGAAGCTGTAGCCGACCAGCGGCGGCAGGGGTGCGGGCTTGACGGTGGCGACAGGCAGGTTATCGAGCCCGCGTGCGTCGGGCATTTTCAGAAGACGCTCGTGCACCCAACTACCGGCCGGAATGTCATTGAGCGCGTAGCCGATGGCGATGCCGTAACGCAGCACCGCGGCCCCGGCCTTGATGTCGACCAGCGCCACCTTGTGGCCTTGCGGCACGCGCTCGCAAAACTTGAGCCCCGTCGGTAGTGTCGTGCCGGCCGCCAGGCCGCCGTCGTTGGCAACGATGGCGACGTTGTCGCGTTCGTGCATTCGTATGGTCAGCGGCGGCCTTGCCGTGGCGATGGCAACGGGGGTTAGTGTCGTCGTGTTCATGATGCGCTACTGATCAGTCGTTCCCAGGATTCTCAACGCTTCTCAGTCGGAGGCATTGAAGCGCCGTCGATGACGATCGCGCGAAAATCGTTGACGTTGGTGCGCGTGGGTCCGGTGATGACCGAATCGCCCAGCGCCTGGAAAAATCCGTGGCCATCGTTTGCGTCCAGGCGGCTTTTCGGATTGAGTCCGGCGCGCCAGGCGCGCGCGAGCGTGTCGGGCGTGAGGCAAGCACCGGCGATTTCCTCTATGCCGTCGACGCCGTCGGTGTCCCCGGCCAGCGCGTACACGCCGGGCAGGCCGTCAAGCGCGACCCCCAGCGCCAGCAGGAACTCGACGTTTCGTCCACCACGTCCGTCGCCGCGCAAGGTCACCGTGGTTTCACCGCCCGACAACAGTACACAGGGGGGCGTGAAGGGCTGGCCGCGCAGGGCGACTTGACGCGCCAGTGCCGCCAGTGTCTTGCCGACATCGCGCGCCTCGCCTTCGATACTGTCGGAGAGGATATGCGGTGTCACACCCGCTTCGCGTGCCACTTGGGCGGCCGCTTCCAGGGCCGACTGCGGCGCGGTGATCATGCGCACATCGGTGTGCGAGAGTCGCGGGTCGCCGGGCTTGATCGATTCCGCGCCCGTCTGCGACAGCGCCGCGCGCACGGCGCTTGAAACATCGACGCGATAGCGCGCCAGAATCGCCAGCGCGTCGGCACAGGTGGTCGGATCCGCCACCGTCGGACCGGAGGCGATGTCCATGGGATTGTCGCCGGGAACGTCCGACATCAGCAGCGTGACCACTTTGGCGGGATGGCAGAGGGCGGCGAGGCGGCCCCCCTTGACCCGCGAGAGATGGCGCCGCACGCAGTTCATTTCCGAGATGCTGGCGCCGCTGGCGAGCAGCGCCGCATTCACTGCCTGCTTGTCCGCCAGCGTCAGGCCCTCGGCGGGCGCCACCAGCAATGCCGAGCCGCCACCCGACACCAGTGCGATCACCAGGTCATCGGCGGTGAGGTTCGTCACCAGTTGTTGAATTCGTTCGGTCGCTTGAAGGCCGGCGGCGTCGGGCACCGGGTGTGCGGCCTGCACGATTTCAATGCGTTCGCACGCCACTTCGTATCCATAGCGCGTGACGACCAAACCTTCAAGCGGCCCCTCCCAGTGGTTTTCCAGCGCGCGCGCCATGGCGGCCGAGGCCTTGCCCGCGCCGATCACGATCGTGCGGCCGCGGGGACGCGGGGGCAAGTGCGCCGGCAGGCAGAGCGCCGGCTGCGCAGCCGCGATCGCCGCGTCGAACATGGCGCGCAGCAAGGGGCGACGGTCAATGCCGGCGCCGGCGTCTTTCTCGCGCCGCGATTGACCTGGCGCGGAGGCGCCGGAATGGCGATCAGGCGACTTCATGCTTAGCCATCATTTCCAATACCTTGACGAGATGCAGCGCCTTCGGTGCGCCCATGATGCCGAGACCGATGAATCCGGGTTTCATATGCTGTCCTAGCTGTCTATAGAGGTGGTGATCAGACATCAGTAGCCGCCGGTCGCCTTCGGCGCCGCGCCCGCGCGCATCCGTGCCATCACCTGCTGCGCACCCGCGGCCATCAGGCGCGCATCGGAGCCGATGGTGACAAACTGGAAGCCCTTGGCAATGCGCTTCAACGCGGCCTCGG
>JANNGY010000007.1:0-2863 GCA_031404095.1 Betaproteobacteria bacterium
CACCAATCAAGGACATGAAGGACCTGGTGGCGAAATTCAAGGCCAACCCCGGCAGCATTTCCTGGGGTGGCGGCAGCGCCGGCGGCACCGATCATATCCTCGCCGGCTTGATTGCACAGAACGTCGGCGTAGAGCCGGCCAAGGTCAATTACATCCCGTTCAAGGGCGGCGGCGAAGCGGTCGCGGCGATTATCGGTGGTCACGTTTCAGCCGGTATATCGGGTTATAGCGAATTTGCCCAGCACATCGCGTCGGGCAAAATGCGTGCACTCGGCCTGTCGGCGCCGGTCAAGCAGGCCGGCATCAATGTGCCAACCTTGAAAGAACAAGGCATCGATGTCGAACTCGCCAACTGGCGCGGCGTGTTTGGCGCGCCCGGCATCAGCAAAGCGCAGCGCGATGAACTGATCAAGGCCATCGAGGCCGGCGTGAAGAGCAAGGCCTGGGAAGAGACGCTCAAGAAAAACGAGTGGACCAATGTCTGGCTGGCTGGCGATGCGTACAAGACCTATATCGACAATGAGAACAAGCGTATCGGCGATATCCTCGGCGCGCTGAGTCTTGGCAAGAAATGAAATCGGCTCCCCGTCGTTCCCGCGCATGGCAAAGGCATGCCTTTGCCCCAGTGTCGTTTTGGCAGAAGTCACTGGGTCCCCGCCTGCGCGAGGACGACGGTGTGTTATTTCGGCGAATCCACGTGAAGTACCTGTGAGCAAACTTGATCACGGGCAGCTGGCGCTGTCTGTCGGTTTCGGCGCCATAGGTGGTTTCTTTCTTGCCGGGTCATTCATGATCCCCGACGCGGCCGGCTATTCGACGGTCGGGCCGGCAGTGGTGCCGCGGGTGGTGGGCGGCGCACTGCTGGTCGCCGCGGCATTCCTGGTATATGAAGTCCTGCGCGGCGGCTTTCGCAATCACGACGAAGCGGCGGAACGCGCGTTGCTCACCGATTGGGCAGCGCTGGCCTGGATTTCGGCCGGTCTGATCATTTATGGTTTGCTGATCGAGAGGGCGGGTTTCATCCTCGCCTCGCTCGTGCTGTTCCTCTGCACCGCGCGCGGCTTCAATAACCGGCGCTGGGGCCTCAATGTACTGATCGCGCTGGTGCTGGCGATCGGCATTTTTTCGCTGTTCACCTATGGCCTCGGGCTCAACCTGCCCAAGGGCATCCTCTCCGGGATACTGTGATGGATGTCTGGCCGCTGTTGATGCAAGGGTTCGCGGTGGCGCTGACACCGATGAACCTGATGTGGGCGCTGGTCGGCGTGACGTTCGGCACGGCGGTGGGGGTGCTGCCCGGCATCGGCCCGGCGGTGGCGATTGCGCTGCTGCTGCCGATCACCTCCAAGATCGAACCGTCCGGTGCCTTGATCATGTTCGCCGGCATCTACTACGGCGCCATGTATGGTGGCTCGACGACTTCAATCCTGCTCAACACGCCGGGGCGAGTCGGCCACCATCATCACCGCGATGGAAGGCAACCAGATGGCCAAGCGCGGCCGCGCCGGGCCGGCGCTGTGCACCGCGGCGGTAGGCTCGTTCATAGCCGGCACGCTGGCGACCATCCTTTTGACGCTGCTCGCGCCGCAGGTAGTGGAAATGGCGGTCAAGTTCGGCCCGCCGGAATATTTCGCCTTGATGATCCTCGCCTTCACCACCGTCTCGGCGGTGATGGGCGATTCCACGTTGCGCGGCCTGACGGCACTGTTCATCGGCCTCGGCATCGGCGTGGTCGGCATTGAAAACCAGTCCGGCCAGGCGCGCTTCGTCTTCGACATTCCGCAGTTGGCGGACGGCATCGAAGTGGTGACGATCGCCGTCGGCCTGTTTGCCGTCGGTGAGACGTTGTACGTCGCATCCAAACTCAATACCGTGGTTGAAAAGATCGAGTCGGTCAAGGGCTCCATCATGATGACGGCGGATGACTGGCGGCGTTCGTGGAAGCCCTGGCTACGCGGCACCGCGATCGGTTTTCCGTTTGGCGCCATGCCGGCAGGCGGCGCGGAGATTCCGACCTTTCTTTCCTATGCCGTGGAAAAGAAGCTCACCGCCCACCCGGAAGAATTCGGTAAAGGCGCGATCGAAGGCGTCGCCGGACCGGAAGCGGCCAACAATGCCTCTTCCACCGGGGTGATGGTGCCGCTGCTCACGCTCGGCCTGCCGACTTCGGCCACCGCCGCCATCATGCTGGCCGCGTTCCAGCAATACGGCCTGCAGCCCGGCCCGCTGCTGTTCGAGACCAATCCCGCGCTGGTGTGGGGCCTGATCGCCAGCTTCTACGTCGGCAACATCATGCTGCTGGTGCTGAACCTGCCGCTGATCGGCATCTGGATCATCAGCGTGCCGTCCTTGAGGTCGATGGCGGCGAGCACGCCGTACGGCGGCTTCACAATCGGCAGGCCCTCGAGGCCTTCGGTCAATGCGCGACGGCCTGCGCCACCCGGGAAGTTGATACCGCCGGCGGGCGGCCCGGCGGGCGCACCGGGGACAGGGGCCGGGCGCTCCACGCGGAGACCGTAATTCGGTTCCGCTTCCCAGCGCGGCGTCCGGTTGCCCTTGTTCTCGGGCGTGACCTTGGCGAATTCTTCCTCGGAGTAGTGGCCCACGGTGACGTTGGTCATGCCGGCCTGCGAGTAGAAGATCCCCGTCTCCGGGTCGAAGCCCCCGCCGGGCCAGTTGGTGCCACCGGCGGTGTTACCGATGTTGATCCCACCGAGCAGCTTGGACTCGGGTCCCGTCGGCGGAACGTACGGTGACTGTTCCCAGCGGAACAGGCTCAGGTTCTTCAGCGCCTGTGCGCGAAGCGCCGGCCGTCAGGGAAGCGCTCGACCGTCTTCGTGCCGCCACACCAAAGGCGAAACTG
>JANNGY010000008.1:0-3961 GCA_031404095.1 Betaproteobacteria bacterium
GCCGCCTCGTCGAGGGCCACCACGTGAATGCCGCAAAACGAGTCCTGGCCCTGGTCGAAATGATCCGGGAACTCGAGGCCGCCTGAACACTCCTCCCATGCGCCCGCTCAACGGTTATTTCTTCGAGGACTACCGCGTCGGACAAAAGTTTGTCCACGCCACGCCGCGCACCATCACTGCCGGCGATGTTGCCCTCTACCTTGGCCTGACCGGCGCCCGGCACGCCGCTCACTGTGCCACCACCGTCGCTGAAGCACTCGGATATCCCGCCGCGCCGATCGACGACCTGCTGGTGTTTCACATTGCCTTTGGCAAGACCGTGCCCGACATATCATGGAATGCCGTCGCCAACCTGGGCTATGCGGACGCGCGTTTCCTGACGCCTGTCTATGCGGGAGACACGCTGAACTGTGAATCCGAAATCATCGGCCTCAAACAGAATTCAAACGGCAAGACCGGCGTCGTATATGTCCGCTCTTCTGCCTATAACCAGCACCACGCCATGGTTCTCACCTGGGCGCGCTGGGTAATGGTGTCGAAACGCGATTTCGATGTCGCCCCGGTGCCCGATACGGTGCTGCCGATGCTGCCCAAATCGGTCGCCACGGAATCCCTGGCCATTCCCGCGTTTCTGCAAACGCGCGGACTTACGCCGGCCATGACCGGTTCAACGCGATTCTGGGACGACTTCCGCATCAATGAAGTCATCAATCATCCCGCCGGCATGACGCTCGACGAGAGCGATCACACGCTTGCCACCAAGCTCTACCAGAACACGGCACGTGTGCATTTCGATCTGCACCACATGAAGGACAGCCGTTTCGGCCGGCGACTGGTGTATGGCGGTCACGTCATGTCGGTCTGCCGCGCGCTATCGTTCGATGGGCTGGAAAATGTCATCTCGATTGCCGCCATCAACGGCGGCAGCCATACCAGCCCGACATTTGCCGGCGACACGCTTTACGCCAAATCGGTCATTTTGGAAAAACTCCCGCTGCGGCCGGATTTGGGCGCCTTGCGCGTTCGGCTGCTGGGAATCAAGAACACACTGCCGGCAGACGTCGATGCCGCCAGCGCGCAACTGCCCGAGTGTGTTGTTCTCGATCTCGACTACACGGTCCTCCTCCCACGCCCATAAATTCCCGGAGTATTCATGAGCAAAACCGTCCATCCCTCGCAAGCTCTGTTCGCCGGCGAAAAACCATTTCCGGTGATCCCGTCGTGCGAGCATTTTGCCGGCAGCGAAAAACTCATCGGCAAGGCGCTGGAACTACAGGACAAACTGGGGCCGGTGTTCGACATCACTTGCGATTGCGAAGACGGCGCGCCTGCCGGGCAGGAAAAGGCGCATGCCGAAATGATCGTTCGCGTTCTCACCTCGGAAGCCAACAAACACCGCATGGCCGGCGCGCGCATTCACGATTTTTCGCACCCGCTGTGGCGGCAGGATGTGGATATCCTGGTCGGTGGCGCCGGCAAAGTGCTTGCCTATATCACCATTCCGAAAAGCACGTCATTCGCCGAAGCCAGGGAAATGGTTGAGTATGTGCAAGCCGTCGCGAAAAAGAATGCGGCCGGCCGCGAGATACCGACCCACATTCTCGTCGAGACGCACGGGGCATTACGCGACGTACACCAGATTGCGGCGCTGCCTAGCATCCAGGTACTGGATTTTGGCCTGATGGATTTTGTCTCCGGACATCACGGCGCGATTCCGGCTGCGGCGATGCGTTCGCCTGGACAGTTTGAACACAAGCTGCTGGTGCGGGCCAAGGCCGAAGTCGTCGCGGCCGCGCTGGCCAATGGTGTGGTGCCCGCGCACAACGTCTGTCTCGACCTGAAGAACACGGAGGTGGTGCTGGCGGACGCCCGCCGCGCACGCTACGAGTTCGGCTTCCTGCGCATGTGGTCGATTTATCCGGCGCAGATCAGCGCCATTGTCGATGCGATGAAACCGGACCACTCCGAAGTCGAGGATGCCGCAAACATCCTGTTGGCCGCGCAGGCTGCCGACTGGGGACCGATCCAGTATCAGGGCGAACTACACGACCGCGCCACCTATCGCTATTTCTGGGAATTGCTGCAGAAGGCAAAAGTGACCGGCGTTAAAATAGACGATGCGGCTTCGGGGGCATTCTTTTAGATTTTCAAAATCCTTTTTTGCCACAGATGAACACAGATGAACGCAGACAAGAAACCGCCGAATCGTGTACACAATTCGGCGTCTCAGCCTTTCGCACTCGCTACAGGCCTGGCACTTATCCGTGTTTATCTGTGTTCATCTGTGGCCAATCTTGAACCAGGCAAAAATACATGACGACCTCCCACGGCGCTAAATTCCGCCAAGCCCTCAAAGACGAAGTGCCGCTGCAAATCGTCGGCGCAATCAATGCGTACGCGGCACGCATGGCGCAGGCCACCGGCTACAAGGCGTTATACATTTCCGGTGGCGGCGTCGCCGCCAACTCCCTCGGCATGCCTGACCTTGGCATCAGCACGATGGAAGATGTATTGACCGACCTTCGCCGGATCACCGATGTCACCTCCCTGCCGGTAATGGTCGATATCGACACCGGCTGGGGTGGCGCCTTCAACATTGCCCGAACCATTCGCTCATTCCAGAAAGCCGGCGCGGCAGCAGTGCATATGGAGGACCAGGTCGGCACCAAGCGCTGCGGCCATCGTCCGGGGAAGGAAGTGGTCAGCCGGGAGGAAATGGTGGATCGCGTGAAGGCAGCGGTCGACGCGCGCACCGATTCCTCTTTCGTCATCATGGCCCGTACGGATGCACTGGCGGTCGAAGGCATCAATGCCGCCATCGACCGTGCCTGCGCCTACGTCGAAGCCGGCGCCGACATGATTTTCCCCGAAGCCATTACCGAGTTGCCGATGTACCAGCAATTCAAGGATGCCGTGAAAGTGCCCATCCTCGCCAACATCACCGAGTTTGGCCATACGCCACTCTTTACCACCACCGAACTGGCGTCGGTAAATGTCGATATGGTTTTGTATTGCTGCGGCGCTTATCGGGCAATGAACAAGGCGGCTCTCAATTTCTATCAGACATTGCGCGCGGAGGGCACGCAGAAAAACGTGGTGCCCACGATGCAGAGCCGAGCCGAGCTTTATGAATATCTCGGCTATCACGCCTATGAAGAGAAACTGGACGCGCTGTTTGCGGCAAAGAAGTAGCGATTTACGATGGCGGCCACTAAAAGTCCAGCACTGGCGCGGCGTTCCATGGCATTTTGCCTCGTTAGGCGCGCCAGCGCTTGACTTTGGCATGATGGTTGCGAATCCCGCACGCGTCAGGATTCAGCCCAATTTGCCGCCGGATTGATCTGGTGCAATAGACGAAGGGTGCAGAGCACGCACCATGGATGACGAAAGTTTGTGTTAACCGGTGCAGCGAATTCACACTTCGATGCACCCCACGATGGAGAATGACAACATGAGTACAATCGCACCGGAAGCCGTACCCGCCGCGGCACCCAAAGCAAAGAAATCTGTCGCCCTCTCCGGGGTGACTGCCGGCAACACCGCCCTCTGCACAGTCGGCCTGACCGGCAACGACCTGCACTATCGCGGCTATGACATTCTCGATGTCGCCGATGCTTGCGAGTTCGAGGTTTTAATTCCGGCATGACCGCCGGCATGGAGCTGAAGCACGAAGCCATCACCGGCCTCATCAATGGCGAGCTGCGCCACAGCCGTCCCAGCACCGGCGCGGGGGAGAAGACCACCCTTTTCCCCATCGACCCAGCCAGCCTTCCGCCCGCGCTTGTCGATGGCATCCGCAGCTTCTGTGACCGCCATCGCGCCCCCATCGCCGTCTATCTCTGTCTCCCCGCTGATGCAAGCGGCCAGCCCGATCAGCGCGATTATCGCCTCGTCCTCCGCCTGCGCGGACTCGACAACGATTTCTACAACGACTTCACCCTCATGGCCGGCAAGCTCATGC
>JANNGY010000009.1:0-28020 GCA_031404095.1 Betaproteobacteria bacterium
GTAGGTTGCGCCCAGTTCGTGCGGTTCGATTCCCTTCGGCAGCCAGATATCCCAGGGGTTGTCCGGCAAGGCGAAGCCCTGCGATGCCACCCAGGAAAAATAGGCCTCCATCTTCATGCCCCAGGAGCCGACCGGATGCCAGCCTTCCATGTCGGCGCCCAGCACTTGTTCGATGAAGAGCGCCAGTGTCGTCAACGGACTGTAAATCCGTTCCCGATAAACGCTCGCCTCTTCGATGATCCACTGGACGAACGTTTGCTCGGGAATGACATCGGCGAGCACGGTATCGACCGACTGCACAAACCGCGCGCGAAACCGCCGCACTTGTTCCGCCAGGCACTGCTTCTTGTTACGATGCATCGGGGCTGATCCTCCGAGTTATCGTTGTACGGATTCGACACCCGCATGATAACCGCCGTGAGGCTCTCAGCCCTTCTTCATCTCGTTGGTTGGGAAGGTGTTTTGCTTAAGGTAGTGCCATTGGAGCCTGGATCCTTTGATTGTTTGATTGGAACCTTTGATTAAGGAAGGAACAATCGTGGTCCGTCACCTGTCAACCTGACCTGCGCCGCATTCACATCGCTGTAATTGACGGCGCCACAAGTCAGTTCACCGTTTTTTGACGTCGGCCTTCACGTCGCCGAACTTGGCCTGAGCCTTGCCGACCGCCTTCTTCACCTTGCCCTTTGCTTCCATTTCCTTGTTGCCGACAATCTTTCCGGCAACTTCCTTGATCTTGCCCACTAGTCCCTTCTTCCGGCCTTCGACTTGATCTTTGTTCATGGTCATTCCTTTGAGTGATTGATGCTGTTGATGCTGGCATTTGTCATGGTACTTGGCGCCAGCGATGGATATCATGCGCGCGGCTGCGTGCTGCGTCGGTGCGCAAACGCACAACCGGCGCGCGAAAAGACGCTGTTTCGCGTATCGGCAACAGGCCGCCAAACGTACTGCCTTGACGCCATGTCGGCTTTTGCAGGAATGACAAAGCCCCGAACGCGGTTGGCGCCACTTTTCCGTGGAAGGCTTAATGTATTGCCGATCGGCACAGGCGGGTACCATAGGCGATGTGGCCCGCGAGCAATCTGGCGCCGCCACGCCAAAGAACCGCGAACTGGTGCCACAAAAGAAAGCGCGGGCATTGGTCTGTTGGTGACCGGGATCCGTCTCACGCGCCCGGGTTCGCGTGCCCGGTTGTATCCATGGATGGCCTTCTTTACTGTTCGCAACATCTCGTGTGCATCGCCGGAGATATATGGAAATCAACTTCAGCTTTACGCCTGTGATCATGCAGGCGCTGGTCGCACTGGTATTGGCCCTGGTGCTGGGAGCGGCAATTGGATTTGAGCGACAACTCCACAACCAGCCTTCCGGCATGCACACCAACGCACTTGTGTGTATGGGCTCGGCGGCATACGTACTTGTGGCGTTGTTGGGCATTCAGGATTCAAGCCCGACGAGGGTGGCTGCGCAAGTGGTGTCCGGCGTCGGCTTCATATGTGCCGGCGTAATCTGGCATGAGGGCGCTACGCCACGAGGGCTGAGTACGGCCGCTACCATCTGGTGCACCGCCGCCGTCGGCGTACTCGCGGGCCTGAACTTTTCCCTGATGGCAATAGTGGCGGCAGCGCTGCTACTCGGCGCGAACATTGCCCTGCATTGGATTGACCATCGCTACTTCGACGATGCGCCGCCAAAAAACTGAATGGCGAATGCAAACAAATTAAAGGGGCCGCAAATTAAAGGGGCCGTGCGCGATACTTCTACAAACCTACGCCGCCAACCGCTCTATCTGATCCAAGTCCGCGCCAATTTGTTTGCGCGACTCCTCAAGATCGTAGTCTGCTTGCAGACCCAGCCAAAACCCTTCGCTAGTCCCGAACGCTTTGGCAAGGCGGAGTGCCGTATCCGCCGTGATGCCGCGTTTGCCCAGTACGATTTCATTGATGCGACGTGGCGGAACGCCCGTGGCGCGGGCGAGTGCGTTTTGACTGATTTCCATTGGCAGCAGGAACTCTTCAAGGAGCACTTCACCAGGGTGAATGTTGGGTAGGGTTTTTGTCTTCATTTGCGACCTCAGTGGCAATCCACAATCCGTACATCAGTGACGCCCGCATCGTTCCATCGAAAGCAAATTCGCCATTGATCGTTTACGCGAACGCTGTGCTGGCCTTTCATATCGCCCTTCAACGCTTCCAGTCGATTGGCCGGCGGGATACGCAAGTCGTCGAGACGTCTTGCGTTATTGATCATGCGAAGTTTTCTCCGTGCGATTGATTGGATCGTAATCGGCAGTCGGCGCGACACTTCGCCATTCCAAATCCGCTCTGTTTCCTTGTCGGCAAAGCCCAGAATCATGACCAATTGTAACGGCCAGCGTTATATAACGTCAACCGTTATGATTTGCTTGTGCCGGGCGGGGTTGACCTCGACGGGCGGTCATAAATTGTGACCCTCGTTTAGGTTTATCCGTCACCGTTCCCTTACAAGTCGTCCCCATCAACCTACAGAATTTCCCCGGAAAAATGAAAAAAAGGGCAGGCTCGCCTTCCTCACAACCATCAATATCGCGGCGCACGAACCTTATCGCCCGGCCAGAAATTCCGCGACCGCTTCCCAGCCCGGTGTGTGATCGGCAAACTTCTTGATGATGATTAACAGCGGCACCGCCAGCAGCAGCCCGCCCACGCCCCACAGCCAGCCCCAGAACAGCAACGCGACAAACACGATGGTGTGATTGAGTTCGAGACGCTTGCCGACCAGCACCGGATTGATCAGCTGGCCCTCGACAAAGGTGATGCCGACAAAAGACGCCAGCAGCAGCAGCGCCTGGCTGAACGAGTCGGTGAACGCCATGCCCGCCAGCAGCAACAGCGCCGCGCTGACGCTGGCGCCAATATAAGGCACGAAATTCAGCAGGGCCACCAGTGCTCCCCAGAACCAAGGCATCGGCAGGCCAAAGCCCCAGGTCAGCAGCGTGACGCCAATCCCGAGCCCGGCATTGATCATGCTCACGCTGGCAAAATAGGTGGCGACTTCCTGCTGCACGGTGCGCACCACTTTGACCGCACGAACCTTGTCGCGAATGGTCGGCAGGATGCGCACCAGCTTGGTCAGGAACAGGTCGCCCGATGACAGCAGGAAGAAAGCCAGCAGGCAGGCGCTGATGACGGACAGGATAAAACTTGGCGCCGCCTTCAGGAAATCGCCGGTCAGCGTCGCACCTTGCGCGCTGGCCTGATTGGTCAGGTCCGCGCCATTGCGCGGGGTCAGCCAGTTGCCGAGGCGAAAGCTGCGTACCCACTCGAGCAGATGGGCGATCAGCGTCTGCACCTGCACCGGCAATTCGCCGAGGACATCGCGCGCCGGCAATACCAGCAGTTCGATCGCCAGCGCCAGCAGGCCCAGTGCGGCCAGCATGACCAGCGCGGCGCCAACCGGACCGGGAACGCGCAGGCGTGTCAGCCGCTCGACCACCGGTGCCAGCACCACGGCCAGGATCATGCCGAACAGGATCGGCATCAGGATTGCCCGGCCAAAATAGAGCGCAGTGATCACCGCGAGGGCAAACATCCCCACCACCGGCAACGTGCCACGCGAACGGGCGCGGGCGGGGACCGGGGTGAGCGGGGCCGCCTCGTTTGCTCCGGCCGTGTCGGTCGTGCTGATTGCCGAATCTGGCGGCAATGCCGCGGGTGCTGCCGTATTCACCGGCAAACCGCCCGTTGCGATCTCACCTCGCGACGACGCCGACATCAAGCCGGCGTCGTCAAGGGATGGAGCCGCGGCGGTGATCCGGTCAGCGCCCGGCATCAAGCAGGCCCGCCAGATCGTCGGCGTGTTCTTCCTCCACCGCCAGGATCGATTCGAGCATGCGCCGGGTAGTGGTGTCGTCGTTGCCGATCGCGCCAATCATTTCCTTGTAACTGTCGATGGCGATGCGTTCGGCCACCAGGTCTTCCTTGATCATCTCGATCAGCGTGCCGCCCGCCACGTATTCGGCGTGACTGCGCCTGGTCAGCGTGTCGGGTGAAAAATCCGGTTCGCCGCCCAGTTGCACGATGCGCGCGGCAATCAGGTCGGCGTGCTCCTGTTCCTGCTGCGCGTGTTCAAGAAACTCGGCCGCCACGGTTTCAGCATGAACGCCCTCGGCCATGAAATAGTGCCGCTTGTAACGCAGCATGCAGACGATTTCCGTCGCCAGCGCTTCGTTGAGCATTTTCAGCACCAGTTCGCGGTCAGCCGCGTAGCCGGCGGTCACGGCGCCATCCTCGATCTTGCGCCGGGCACTCGCGCGCAGGGCGGCGATGCTGCTCATGGGATGAATACTCGCGGAGGCTTTCGTTGCCGTGGTTTCGGTGGTTTCGGTGGTTTTGGCAGATTTGATGGCGGTGTGCATGGTGTTATCCCTGGTTCTGGGTGGATGGTGCAGGAGGCAGCAGGATTGCCCGGATCGTGCGCAAGGCGCGCATTGTCGACAGCAGGCCCATTGCCATGGTCAGGAGACGGCGGCTGCGGCCAGGTCGCGAGGGAGGGCTCAGGGTTTTGAGGCTCCAGATCACGCCGCCGACAACCAGAGTGGCTTTCACGAGTTTCAGCACGCCAAGGAACGAACGCTGCATGCGCTCACCGGCCCGAAGGTCGGCCGCGAGGAGGCGGCCCGCTTCCGCCGTGTCTTCGCGCGCAGCGCCGATGCGCACCAGCAGTGCCTCGCGCCGCAGCGACAGCGCGTGCAGCGATGCCGGTTGCAGCATCGGCGGGTGCCGGCGTACGGGCACCGGCACGATCATGGCTGCGCCGTGGCGGGCACCAAGGCGTCCGCGTCGCGCCGCAATTCACGCACGCTGGTGGTGAACAGGGTCGATGAAACCCGCAACTGCGCAGCCACGTACAGGCCGGCGGCCGCGGTGAGTACGCCGAACACCGCTGCCAGCGACAACGCGGCCGGCACGCGGTGAGGCGTATCCCAGTAAATCGCCAGGACAAGTATCGCCACCATCACCATGCTGACAATCAACAGCGCGCTCACCAGCGCCGTGCTCATCGCCAGGCGGACGAGGCGGAGCTTTTCCTCCTGCACCTCGATAGACAGCAGCTCGGCGCGCATCGCGACATGGCCCAGCACCGAAGCACCGAGCAGCCGGACGTGCGCCAGGAATCCGTCAGTTCCGGCAGGCGTTGAAGTCCCATTCATTGTCCCGGACGCCGTCCCGGACAAATCCGCTTGCATGATCAGCTTTCGCGGCGATTCGAGACCAGCAGGCCGACCAGCAAACCCACGCCGCCGGCAACGGCAATGGCGGTCCATGGATTGCCATGCACATATTCATCGGTCGCGGTAGCGGCGCGCCTGGCTTGCTTGACCGTGGCGGCCTCCAGTTCGCTGTAACGCGCCTTGGCGGCGGCGAGCTGCTGGCGAAACTGGTCGCGGGCAGCTGCCAGCGCCTGGTCGCCGCTGCCGGTGGCGCTGTGGAACAGCGCTTCACCTTCCGCCAGCAACGCCTTGAAGTCACTCACGACCTGGTCCTTGGATTCCACCAGGTTGTGCGCCTTTTCGGAGACGCGCTCGAGGCTGTCGGCGCCGCTGGAAGATACTTTCAGGGGGGTGGTATTCATGTCTGATTCCTTAAGGGGTGAGTGATTAAAGTGAAAGAAACTATTTGCCGCGCTTCATGAGGCCCATGATCAGGCTTATCAGGAACAGCACCACGAAGATGAAGAACAGCACCTGGGCGATGCTGGACGCGCCGGCGGCGATGCCGCCAAAACCGAGCAGTGCGGCAACGATGGCAATGATGAAAAAGACGGCGGCGTAATAAAGCATGATGGAACTCCTTGCGTGGTTGGGTTGCCGGCGACACCCGGGGAGGGAACCCCCGTCAAATCGTCTCGCCGCACTACCAACCCAGACTACCCAAGCCGCGCGGCAAATCGCATCAGACGGTGGGCCTAGCCCCTGTAGGACAGACGCCGATTCAAGTTCAGCCGAAGCACGCCGTACCAGGCAGCAAGAAATGGGCGGGCGGCAAGCGTGGAATTTTTCGCCTGCCGGCCTGGTGTTCGCACACCGGCCCGGTCGAAAAAAATCCCGCGCCGGCGGGATCTGCGCAGCCAAGCTGACGGATCCGGCTACGCTTCCCGCAATGCCTGCAACGTCACCCGCACGTTGTCGTAGTCCGCCGACTTGTCGAAGAAAAAGTTTGCGCCCAATTGCATGGCGCGCTGCCTGATTTCTGGAAACGGGTGGTTGGTAAATACAATGATCGTCGGCGCCGGCGTCAGTTGGGCCTTGCGCAGTTTTTCGATCACCGCCATGCCGCTGCCTTCCCGCAACTTCAGGTCGACGATCACCGCATCCACCGGTCGCGCGATAATTTCCGCCACGGCTTCCGCCTCGTTATCCGCGAAACCGACAATTTCCACTTCGCCCGGCACATGCAGGAAATCCAGCAGCAAATCCCGCACGTGCTCGGAGTCTTCCACCAGAAAGACCCGTAACGGGCGTTGCGTTACCGTGGCGTCCATGTGATCAAGTTCCTGCGGGCCTCGCGGCCGCCGCGAAGGGGTGATGACGGATTCCGAAAGATGAAGTTGTGAATTCATGCCAAGTCTACTGAATGATGCCGTTCTTGATCGCGTAGTAGGTCAGATCGGCATTGCTGTGCATGCTCATCTTTTCCAGCACACGCGTGCGGTAGGTGCTGATCGTCTTGACGCTGAGGAACAGTTCGGCGGCAATTTCGGAAACGCTGCGGCCGGCGGCCAGCTTGCAGAAAATCTGGAATTCGCGTTGCGAGAGCCCGCCATGCAGCGGCGCCGTGGAGGCGTCCGGGGTTTCGGCGAGCAGCTCGGCGACCTCGCTGCTGATGTATTTACGCCCCTTGCGCACGGTGCGCAGCGCGAGCACCACCTGATCGGGGGCGGCTTCCTTGGTCAGGTAGCCGGAAGCGCCGGCGCGCAGCATGTTGACCGCGTATTGTTCCTCCGGAAACATGGAGAGAATCAGCACGGCCATTTCCGGCTTCAGTGATTTCATGCGTTTCAGCACATCGATTCCGCTTTGCTTCGGCATCGACAGGTCAAGCAGCGTCACATCGATGTCCCGTTCGCGCACCGCCTTGAGAGCGTCTTCACCGTTGCTGGTTTCCACGACCACCTCGAACTCCCCGGTCTCTTCCAGCAAGCTTCGCAGGCCGGCGCGAAACAGCGCATGGTCATCGGCGATCATTACTTTGGTCTTGTCGAGCATGGGGGAATGGCTCCGGTTCGCATTGATTCGATTGCGATATTGGAAATCAGGCTGGTTGCTTGTCGATGTTACTCGATGGCCTGCGCGCGGCATATCCGCATATGTCGCGACATCGCGTAGGAGAAAGCCTGACAATGATGGCATCATCAGGTGCACCGTGGTTGATGGCCAATTTCGACTCCCCGGCAGCGCTTGGCCAGCCGGCATCAGCCCATCCTGCCGGTGCTTCGGGTGCTGCGTGCGCTACTTGCGCGCAAACAGCAGGACCATCCCCGCCACGATCGCGCCGACGCCGGCCCAGATCGGAATGTTGACGGTCTCGGTGTCCTTGACCGACAGCACGATCGGACCCAACTTGGTTTCGTGTGTGTCCTTGGTATAGGTAAAGCCGCCATACAGCAGGCCGAGGCCCCCTGCCACGATCAGCGCGATCGCCAACATCTTGAGTGGATTCATTTCAACTTCTCCAAAAAGGACTACCTGCGGTATCGCGCCTGCGGCGCAAATGAAACCGGCAGGTCAACCCGGAATTTCTCGGGCTGACTTGCCGGGCACTTCGTCATGACTGCTAGACGCGACGGCCGCTGATGACCCGTACCAGGATCACCACAACCGCGATGACCAGCAACAGATGTACAAGGCCACCCATCGTGTACGAGGTAACCAGGCCCAGCGCCCAAAGGATGATCAGAATGATCGCCAGTGTTTCAAGCATGATTGATTCTCCTGAATGAGCCAGCGAATCGATTAACGACCCTTGACCCGCATGTCATTCTTGACGGACTTCACACCCTTGACGCCGCGCGCCACATCGGATGCCTTCTGCACATCCCCGGCGTCCGCGACGAAGCCGCTCAACTGAACCACGCCCTTGAATGTCTCGACGTTGATTTCAGCCGATTTCAGGGTTGGTTCATTGAACACGGCCGCCTTCACCTTGGTGGTAATGACGGAATCGTCGACGTATTCGCCGGTGCCTTCCTTGGTGGACGTTGACGCGCAACCCAGCAACGTTGCCAACATGATGGCCGGGATAAGGGTGGTAAAGAATTTAAGATGTTTCATCGCTGTACTCTCCATGTGTTGTCAAAGATCGGCGGTGATTCCGCCGGGTGGTGTTCATTGACCGATTCGACTCGGACCCCTACACATTACGTCGCACTTTCATACTGCGTAATCGGCAGGCGCCTACACGTTTGTAGGCGTTTTGCGCGATGCGATGTAGGGTTAGGCCGACGTCTGATCGGCGTCAGGACGGCGACAATTTCGGGACACGGCGGCGGGACTTTGGATGGGCTTTGTGCAGGATTTGCGACGCCGCGGACAAAGCGCGAATTCAAACAACTCAAGCACTGGCGCGCCTCGCGGGACATTTTCATGCCAGGAGGCGCGCCAGTGCTTGAGTTTGGCTTGAGAAAACGTCTAAAAAACTCAAATATTTGTCATCCTCGCGCATGCGGGGATCCATTTTTCTACGCACTTCAATGATTTAAGAAAATTGGATTCCCGCGTTCGCGGGAATGACAGGATTATTAGAAGTTCCCTTGAAAAAACTGTAAAGGCGAAGGTGCGCATTGCGCACCCTACTTCTTCGCCCTGTCCCGCATCGTCACAAAAAATGTCGCGAAGCACTTGCGCGGTTTCTTGTGCGCGTCAATGGTTTTGTCGCGCGACCGGGCGCCTATCGCTTGGTCGCGGTGACTTCCACTTCAACCCGACGATCCGGCTGCAGGCAGGCGATCAGTGCCTTGGTGGCATTGCCGCCCTTGCAGTCGCCGGGCTTGGTCACGGGTGAGGATTTATCCGCGCCCCGGGACACGATCTTTGCCACCGGGATGCCGGAAGGATCGACCAGGTAGTTCTTGACGGCGTCGGCGCGGCGCGTCGACAGCTTCTGGTTGTATTCGCGCGAACCGATGCGGTCGGTATGCCCGGTGACGGTAATGACATCAAAGGTGGTGCCGCGCAGGTCCGTCGCGAACTTGTCCAATGCCTGTTTGCCCGCGGGCTTCAAGGTCGCCTTGTCGAAGTCAAACAACGCATCGGCGGAGAACGTGACTTTTCTCGGCGGCGGCGGTGGCGGCATGGCTGCCGCGGCCGGCTGCGGCGCTGGCGCAGCGGCGACCGGCGCGGGCGCTACCGTGGGCGCGGCGGCAGCAACCGGCTCCGGCCTGGTGACGCTCGGCAACGGTGCTTGTACTTTCCGGCCGAACCGATAATCGAGGCCGACCGAGACGAGATCGATATCGCCCTTGTTGCCGACGGCATCATCGATCCGGTAGCGTTCGGCCTCAACGCGCACGCCGAGTGCGTCGGTCATGGCGTAACGAAGTCCGACGCCGTACTTGTAATTGGTGTCGGTCTTGCTCGGATTTGAATTAAGCGCACGCACCCGCCCGGTCCCGGTAAAGGTATCCTCGGCTTCGGCGCGGTTCACGCCGACACGGGCGAACGCGGAAAATTTGTCGGTGATGGGCAGCGTGCCGACCAAATCCAGATTCAGGCCCTTGACCTTGATCGTGCCACTCAGCGTTCCGACCGGAACGGTGGTGGCCACGAAGCCGGATTGCCCGAGGTCGAAATAGCCGCCTTCAACGGCAATGTACTTGTTGATCTGGTAGCCGCCGAAGAGCTTGTAGCCGGTGGGCCGATCGTAGTCGGTAATGGAGACCGAGGTGAAACCGCCGGCCAGCAGGCCATTGGTGATCCTCACATCGTCAATGCTTGACCGTGCCTGGCCGCCACCGCCACCCAGATACCAGGCGGTGAGCGAATCAGCTTGCGCGAGGGGGCCGGCGAACACCGTCAATGCCGCCAGGCTCAATGTCCCTGCCGCGGTTACTCGTTTCATGTTTGTCTCCCGATAGATTTACAGGTACTTGTGGCAACAGCGGCAACGTCATGAGTCCGGCAACCATCGCCGCCGGCACGTTGCATCGATTCACGTCGTGTTGGATTCGGCCGGCAAGGGGCGGCAATGTCACTTCCGCCTCTGCCGCATTCAAACGCGGGCCGCTTCATGGCGCCGGCACGTTGACCACCGTGTTCACCATGGTGACCGAGGCGCCGAGCGACAATGCGCGGCCATTCAGCGTCACCAGCGCGACGTTGCCGGCGGTGGAGAACGTAACACCTGACTGCGCGATGATGGTTCCGGACATGGTGCCGCCGCCGCCGGCATTGATGGTTGCCGCGCTGCCGACCTGCCAGAAAACATTCTTGGCCTGCGCGCCATTGACCAGCACCACGCTTTGCGGGAAGGCCGCACCGGGCCCGCCCACCGTGAGCGAGGTCGCCATCTGGAACACCCAGACCGCGTTGGCGTTGCCTTGTGCATCGAGGGTCAGGTTGCCGCCCTGGATCATGAACGATCCCGATAAGGCGGTATAAACGCCGGGCGCGAGTACCAGGCTGCCCAGATTGCCGGCGCCGGGATCCGGTCCGCCCGGCATCGCGACCAGTGCGTTATACGCGGCCAGCGCATCGGCGCGGGCCTGGGTGGCGATGGCGAATGTCGTCGCCGTGCCTTCGGAAGGGCAGGCAACCGTCGGCGGCGGCGCGGCGGTGTAAATCTTGCCATTCACCGTGCCGACGTTTAGCGGTGTTTCGGTGTAGATACAGCCGGGACCCGCGTCATGGAACCCGGTGACGGCCGTCGAGACCGCCGTCGTGCCAAGGTCGCCGTTGATCACGGTAAACAGCCCTTGGTTGGTCACGCCGGCTGAGCCGCCAAAGGCGCCGAAGGTTGTGGCGGTACCCATCGCGACCGGCGCCTGGCCGGGTGGCACCTGGCAGATCCCGGTGGCAGGTCCGGCGGTAAAGGTCCAGACATAGTCGGCGGCCATCTGGTTGGGCGTTGTCGCCAGATCCTTGACGCCGGCAGCACCACCTTTGATGGTGCCGGCATAGGTCACACCGGCGATCAGGGGGCTGACCGGTGTAAAGGTAGCAATGCGTCCGGTAGCGGCATCGAGCACCACGGATGAGGCGGCAACCGGGCTCAAGGCGGGCGCCGGGCCAGTCACGGTAAAGGTGGCGGCATTGACGCTGTCGGCAGCCATGCGGAAACCGGAAGGCACGCTGAAGGTCGCATTGATCGTTGCGCTCGGACAGACGCCGTTCGCGTTGGCCGACGGATTGGTGGACAACACCGAGACATTGGCTGGCGCTGTCGGACCGGTGGTGATGAAGGACCAGACATAGTTGCTTGCCGCAGGCAGGGGCGCCTGATTACCGGCGAGCGCATTGCCCGCCAGGTCGGTCGCCGCCGTGGTAATGGTGGCGGTATAAGTGGTGCCGGCGGTCAGCAATGCGCCAGGCGTATAGACGGCCGTCCGCGTGCCGACGGCATAACTGACAATACCCACCGAAGGGACGCAGGGCGCCGGGCAAGTCAGCGTGAAACTGGCGGCGGTGATCGTGGCCGGGGCCATTTCTTCGGAGAATGTTGCCGTGATTGCCGAATTGGTTGCCACGCCGGCGGTCGGGCCGGGACTGGTCGTGGCCGGGACCGTGAGTGTCACTCGTGGCCGTGTCAAATCAGGCGCGATGCCGGTGGTAAAGGTCCAGACATAATTGGCGGACAGTGGCGTACCGGCAGTATCCATCGCGCCGGTATTGATGGTCGCGGTGCAGACGGTACCGGCGGGGAGATTGACGCCAGGTGAAAAAGTGGCGGTGCGGCTCGCGGCGACGTAGGCTACGGTCCCGGTGACGGCACCCGAGCACGTCAGCGTGAAGGTCGATGCGTTGATGGTCGCCGGCGACATGGCCTGGCTGAAAGCCGCGGTAATGATCGTATTGTTGACGGGAACACCGGTCGCGAGATTGATCGGCGACACGGCCGTCACGGTCGGCACCAGAACGGGATTGCCGCCGGTGCCGAGGATGGGGTCGCGTCCCTGATCACCACCGCCGCCGCAGCCGGACACGATGGCACTCACCAGCAGCGTGGTAAACCACACCAGGCTCCTGGAACAGCTGTTGAATTTGGTCATTTGCTTCCCTCTTTTGTCTGATGCCGAAAACGATTCGTCACGCCGCCTGCAGGATGCGAGCGATCGCCCAATTGATGGGCAGCTCGCGCGCGATTGGCGCGCAAACGTCGCCGCATCGCCGCATGGAATTACCACTGCATGCACCTGCCATTTCAAAGGGTGATGCCAGCATGAGCATCACCCTTTGTAGACTGTTAATACCGGCGTGTCGGTGCGCTCGCGTACAGAGCGGCACCCGCACACCGGACCCGTTCCGGTATTACCTTATTTCCGGAAAGCCGGTGCAGCGAATACAGGAACTGCCCGGCAGGCATGCGGTTTCGACCGCCGGGTAATGCTCTTTGACCGACTTACTGGCGCGGCTCGCCGTTGCGATTGACCGCGATGGTGTCGCCGGGCGCCGAGCTCATCTGGATGCGATGTTCCCTGCCGCGATATTCGTAAGTGACATCCCAGTAGGCGGGCGTCTGGCTGGCCACCGTCTGGCAACGCTGAACATCCTTGTCGTAGGTCGCGCCGCTGCTGCCGCGACCCGATTTGCTGCCGATCACCGCGCCGGCGACCGCGCCGCCGGCGGTGGCAACATCATTGCCACGGCCGCTGCCGACCTGGTGGCCGAGTACGCCGCCGATCAATGCACCGAGCACCGCGCCGCCGACGTTGGGATCACCACGCCGCTCTTCGGTTACTTGCTGACGCTCGACCCAGCAGCGCTGTTCCGGCGGGCCGACCACCGCATGTGCGGAGGTGACCTGGGCTTCGTAGACGCGCTCGTTGGCGCGGCGGCGGTATTCGTAGGTCGGCGCAGGCAATGGTTGCGGCGCTTCGTTCTGATAGCTCGCCTGCTGGTTAACCGGACGCACCGAAGAAATCTTGTCGTTCAGCCCCAGTCCGCCGAGCGAGTCGTAACTGCCCTGGCGCAATACGACGCAGTTGCCATTGAAATTCGAATCGGTGCAGACTTCCCAGCGGCCGCGATCCACGACCACCGAGGAGGCGCGATCGTTGAATCCCTGTTGCGCAAAGTTGTTGACCCGCTGGTCGGCGGTAAAGGCCCGTCCGCGAAATCCGTCGTGTTCATAGAATGTAATGTTTGCCGCCGCTTGCGTGGCCAACAGGACAGCGGTTGCGCCGAGCGCGGCTTTCAATTTCAGGTTCATGATTCTTTCCTCTTGAGTGATGCCGCGCGAAATTGCGCGTTCAATGCGGCGCCCACGGCAATTGAAACGTGCGGGCGTCGGGTGCGGTACACGGACATCGGGGCCGGCGGTCGCGAAGTGCGGAGCGCCCGCGCTTCACGCGATAACGCAATGCTTTTCTCGGTGCTACCCGCAATCAACTGTTACCGATGCTTCTCCAACCATCACACCTTATGCGGGACTGTCGGGTTCAAACATCGGCCGCTGCCTACAGGTTTGTCGGACTATCACGCGTCCGGATGTAGTCGCAGGCCGACGAATGCAGTTAGCACGTCCACCGTTATGTTTGCTATCGCACAGAGTGGATCGCACTTCAGAACGAAAATTGCACAACTATCGACTGTCGCCGGGGCGATTTGGGAATGCGAATGTTGGCGACGTCTGTTGCACCGCCAGATAGCAAGGCCTTTGTGGCTTGGTTCACCATGTCCCATCTTGCTGCATGACCGCGATTATTCAGGTTTCTTGCGCCGCGCCGGTCGCCAGGCAATCCGATTTTCCTGACCACCCTGTTGAGAAACCGGAGTAGACTGAGCTCGCAACCACTTGACAGGTAAACACCTTTGGTATTGCCGCTATAACTCATTTGATAGGGACCATTCAATGAATACTCAAATCGCATACTCCCCTCAATCGTCGCGCTCCCGTCGAGGTCAGAAATATGCCGGCATGCTTGCAAACATAGCCGTGGCCGGGTTGCTTGCGGTTTCTGTCCCGGCGATGGCCCAGGTATTGGGTACCGCCTCCAATTTTGCGGTTTTGGGCGCAACGCCAAGCGTGGCCAATACCGGCCCAACCGTTGTCAGTGGCAGCATCGGTGTTTTTCCGGCACTCATCATCAGCGGTTTTCCGCCGGGGCTGATTACGCCGGGCACCGGCTCCTTGCGCTTCGGCGATGCCGTAGCCCAACAGGCGCAGACAGACAATACGGCCGCATTCGGCGTATTGACGGGACTGGCAAGCGCGGCCATCCCCGCCCAGCTTGGCGGCCAAGTGCTCGGGCCAGGCGTCTACCGGCCGATCGTGGGTGACTTTGACCTGACAGGAACGCTAACGCTTACGGTTCCCGGACTCTATGTTTTCCAGACCGCGGCCGGATTCGTCACCTCATCCGGCGGCACCTCGGCCGTCAACGTGGGCGGCGCCTCGCCTTGCGATATCTGGTGGACGGTTCCCAGTTCCGCCACGATCGGCACCGGCAGCGTGATGGCCGGAAATGTTCTGGCGTTGACGAGTATCACCATCGGCACCGGCGCCAGCCTGAACGGCAGGGCGTTGGCGCAGACCGGTACCGTCACCCTGGCCAGCAATGCCGTCACCGCCTGTGCGGGCGGCTCGACCCCCGGCTTCATTGTGCCGCCGCTCCCTGCCGCCCTCCCGCCTCTGAACGCGATGGGTGGCCCGACGCTCTCCGAGTGGGCGATGATCCTGCTGGCCGGTCTTCTGGCGATCGCGGGCGCTTCAACGTTACGCAGACAGTAAAGCCAAGTATCGCCGCTGCGATGCATCGGCACACCAAGGGGCGCGAAAGCGCCCCTTGGTGTCAGAATTGCATGACCACTTACCAATACCACTAGATCATGCTGCGTTTCTTCATTGTCTTCGTCGTCATTCTGGTTGCGCTGTTCGCGGCCGAGTTGACGCAGCCCGTGCAACAGGCGGTCGTGATTCCGTGGACCGAAGCGCTGGTCCACATTTGTGTCGCCCTCATCACGCTGGTCGATGCAAATGTCATGGTATTCGGCAAAATCCTGCAGAGCACCACCAACGGTTTCGCCATTTCCATCGAGGCGGGTTGCAACGGCATCGAGGCGGCCATCATTCTGATTGCCGCCATGCTTGCCTATCCGGCGCCGTGGAAACACCGGGCGATCGGCATCCTTGCCGGCCTCACCGCGGTGCAGGCGCTCAACATCGTGCGCGTGATCAGCTTGTTTTATATCGGCCAGTGGAGCCCCAAGGCCTTCGAGTGGGCGCATCTTTACGTGTGGCAGGCACTCATCATGTTGGACGTGCTGATTGTCTGGATGATCTGGATCCGGATGCTGCCGCGGTCGGCTGCACCGCCGGTATCCTCGCCGCCCCCCTCCGCGGACAGGGGTGCGCAGCAGGCGGCGGCATGACAGCGACGGAGGGTCGGTCGCTCAAGCAGTTTGTGCTGCGGACGTTCCTGTGGTTGCCGCCTTGCTTTGCGGCCTGGTATTTCAGCGCATCACCTCATGCCGCCGTCGCCGGTCGACTGGCGCGGATGATGGTGAACCTGTTCACACCCGGCGTCGTGTCGGAACTGGAGCGGTCTGGCGTCAATCTCGTCTTCGTGACCACCCTCAAGGTATACCCTGCGCCAGGCCAGGCCGCATTATTGTTGCCGGAAGTGAATCCCCTCCTCTACACCTACGGCCTGGCGATGTTCCTTGCATTGATGCTGGCCGAACGGGCGAAGATTTGGAAAGTCCTCCTCGGCGCTGCCGTGCTCCTGCCTTTCCAGAGCCTGGGCATTGCATTCGACGTACTCGCGCAAGTCGGCATACGACTCGGCCCCGAGGTTGCTGCACAGGCCGGACTGTCAGGCACGGAATTGACGGTCATTGCGCTCGGCTATCAACTCGGCATCCTGATCTTTCCGACGCTCCTGCCGATCGTGTTCTGGGCCGTCTCGGGCCGGTTGTTCAACGAAATTGTCATGAATTCACCCGGCCGCATCACCGAGTCCGGCCCTTGATGAATCTCACCGTCGTCGCGCGGCGCGGGCCAATCGTCCCAATGTGTCCGCGGGTTGGCGTTAACGGAACGGCAGCAAAAGCGTCGCGCCCGCCGAGCGGTAGGCGTAGTCGGGACTGGCGATGAAGCCCACCGAGCGCGAATAGCCCGCATGCGGCGCCAGGCGCACATCGCCTGTAATTGGTCCTTCGCCACGCGCCTCGACCAGGTATGACGGGCGTGAGCCGCTTGCGCTGGCGTCCTCCCGTCCCGCGCCGAGCGCGCCGCTGAATACCCAGCCGGCATGGCGTTTGCGAATCGCCACCACGCCGAGCCATTGCCGGTATTCGTCCGGATTGAAATACGCACCGCCGACGTTGGCCTCGCGGGTTGCATATTGGCGGTAGCGAAGCTGCATCGTCACCCCCTGCTCGGGGATGGCCAGCCAGATCAGGCGTGCACGAAAGTGCGCGCGCGCGTTACCATCGCTGAAGTGTTGCCAACCGGCGAGTGCGGTTGCGGTCAGACGCTCGCCGAATGGATGTTCGACATTCGCTGCCAGAAAGGTGTAACCAATGCCGCGTTCAAGCGCCTTCGGGGTCTCAACCAGGTCGGCCGAGGCGATCAGGTCGACGGCGGTGCCGAGCGTGGTGGCCAGGCGCAGCGTCGCGTCGCCAACCGGGCGCAGGTGTCCAGACACGCGCGCGACGCCGGCCTCGATATCGACACCGGCGAGCGTGTCGCGCCGCTGGTCGCGATAGCGGCCGAGCAGCGCGGCAACGTCCCGGCGAAACGCGCCCTGGGTGTAATGCGTCGACTGCACCTTCGCGCCGGAAAAGGACCACGGATTGAGGTACTGATAAAGACCACCGGCACGCACGCGCAAGATGCGAAAGTCGTCTGTATCGGCGGCAAGGTCGAGGTTTGTGCTTAACGCGAGGCGCGGTTCGTCCGCGGCCGTGGCCGCGCCGGCCCACGCCATGCAGGCGGTGACGGCCACGGCACGCCAGGCGCCGGCCATCCTTCTGAATTCGGTCATTTCGTTCCCCAGGTCTTGCGCAGCCCGAACAGTTCGGAGAAATAGCCGATGACGCAGGCCGGTTGCAGGATCACGCTGTAGGCGAACGCATACAGCACGAATCCCAGCGGGTTGCGCCGGACGCGCAATCCCTCCGACCTGAACAGGCCGGCGCCGACGCGAAACATGATGCCGTTCATCAGCAGCGAGAGCGGCAGCAGGACCAAGGTCAGTGGGCCGGCGATCCAGTAGATGCCGCATAGCGCCAGCACGATGCCGGGAATGAAACAGAAAGTGTAGGCAAGATCCAGCCAGGGGAAGAACAGGTTCCACCAGACAAACGCGGTCGACAGCCGCGGCGTGAGCAGAATGCGCGGGTGACGCCGGAACGCTTCCATCATCCCGCGCGCCCAGCGCTGCCGCTGGCGAAGGAATAGCCGCAGCGTGTCGGGTACGTTGGTGAAGCACAGAGCGTCCTCGGCGTGTCCGACACGCCATCCCGCTTGAAGAATCGCCCACGTGAGGACGATGTCCTCGCCGACACACTCCTGCCAGCCGCCGACATCGCGCAACGTCTGCCGGTCATAGAGGGAGAATGCGCCCTGCGCGACCAGGGTGCCCTGGTAGAGCGATTGGACGCGCTTGGTCGCGGCGATGCCGTGAAAGTAGTCCCATTCCTGAATTTTTGTGATCCAGTTCTTGCGGGAGTTGCGAACCAGCGTCGCGCCGGCAACAGCGCGCGTGTTCGTAGGTTGATTTCCGGCGGGGCCAAACATCGGTTGGCGCCTGCAAGCGCGTGGGACGTTCGCGCATCTGGTTGTGGTCGCACGCTGACGAATGGCAGAAACGCGCGGCTTCCCTGATTGACAGGCCATCAGTCATGAGTCTCGCAATGTGTGGTATCGCACCGTGCGGATGGTGCGGGCTCGACATAATCGATGTTGAGATTTCTCTGCGCGGTAAATCAGGCCCCGTGATGGCCACCCGCCGGGAAATCGAAACCCAAGCACCGGCGCGGCCTGCAGGGCCATTTCAGCCCAGGAAGCGCGCCGAATGGCGATCCGTGTGTCGTGCGGCCTTCTCAACATCTCAACAAGTCGTCAACGCCGCACGAGGTGGCGCAGGGAAGCCAGTGTCACCTTGAACGCCATGCAGGGGCCATGGTCTAACCTTTTTCAACTTACGTCAGATACAACGATATGAAGACAAACACGAGCACGAAATTGCCCACCCCCGCCAAACCCGCCAGGGCACTGACCGAAGCGTTGGGGCAAAGCGAACGCGTCCAGGAAATCGTGGAAGAATGCGCGACCGAACTTTCCTCGGTCAATGTGGTGCTCAAGGACGGACTTGCCGACCAGAACCCGCAGCCAAAAATTGAGAGGGCGCTCGAAAAGAGTGAGGTGATTGAAAACAAGGTGCAGGAGGCCTCAGAGGTCCTGGTGGAGGTAAATCAGACCCTGGAACGTGAAGTCCGTGAGCGTCATGTGCTGGAATTTCAATTCGCCGCGGCCACCGAACAGAAAGACGCGGCACGCCAGGCCTCCCTGCATGATCCGTTGACGGGGCTGCCGAACCGCGCGCTGTTCAACGATCGCCTGGAACACGGATTGGCGCAGGCACAACGGCACGGCTGGAATCTGGCCGTGATGTTCATTGACCTGGACAATTTCAAGGACATCAACGATTCACACGGGCACGATGTTGGCGACAGCGTCCTGAAGATCATTGCCGGACGACTGAAGGAAAATACGCGCGGCGACGATACCATCAGCCGCTTTGGCGGCGATGAATTCCTGTACCTGTTGATGGAGGCGCGAAGCGAGCAGGATATCGCGTCGATCGCGGCAAAACTCATCGCGGTGATTCAAGAGACATGCGAGGTCAGCAGCGGCGACGTCGCGCTGCGTCCGTCTATTCACGCCAGCATCGGCATCGCGATGTTCCCGGGGGACGGTACCACCGCCGATATCTTGATCAAGCGCGCGGATACGGCGATGTATCGGGCCAAACAGGACGGCTCCGGGTATTCGTTTGCCGCGTAGTTCCGTTACGGCGCGATTCGCAATGGCGTCGTTTGAACGGCGACCGCGAATATTTTCACTTCAACCGCATGCTCCCGCCGATCGTCGATAAGCGGTAAGAACGCGTTGGCCAGCGCCTGACCATCCATCATCAGGCTCATGTCGCCGGTCTGCCCACCGCCACCCGCGGGTTGCTGCCGGACGGCAATCTGATAGACCGTTTCCCGATACCGGTAGTGCATCGTGAAGCCCGGCCAGTCCGGCGGCAGGCAAGGCGCGAAATGCAGTTTGTCGACGTCGAGCCGCAGTCCCAGCAGCGACTCGACGATCAGGCGGTACATCCAGCCGGCCGACCCGGTGTACCAGCTCCAGCCACCGCGGCCGGTATGCGGCGCCAGCGCATAGACATCGGCTGACATGACATACGGTTCCACTTTGTAGATCGCAACCGCCTCGCTGGACAGTGCGTGGTTCACCGGGTTGATCATGCTCGTCAGCTCCCAGGCGCGGCGGCTGTCCCCCAGTGCCGCAAATGCCATCGCCGCCCAGATCGCCCCATGCGTGTATTGCCCGCCGTTCTCCCGCACGCCCGGCACGTAACCCCGGATGTAGCCCGGGTCCATGTCCGACTTGTCGAAGGGCGGGTCCAGCAGTTGAATGATGCCATCGTCGCGGCGCACCAGGCGTTTGTCCAGCGCATTCATGGCGGTGCGAACACGACCGGAATCTCCCACGCCCGACAGCACCGACCAGCTTTGCGCAATCGAGTCGATCTGGCATTCGACGTTGCCGGCCGTTCCCAGCGGCGCGCCATCGTCGAAGTAGGCACGCCGGTACCAGCCGCCATCCCAGCCGTGGCGCTCGAGATTCGCCGCGAGCTTGTCGCGCTCGTCCTGGCAGCGCGCCGCGAAAGCCGCGTCGCCGGACAGGCTGGAGAGGGCCTTGAACTGCTGCAGCACTTCGCAAAGGAAGAAGCCCAGCCACACGCTTTCACCTTTGCCATGCTTGCCCACCAGATTCATGCCGTCATTCCAGTCACCGGAGCCGATGAGCGGCAGGCCGTGCACGCCAAAATTGAGTCCCCGCAGGATGGCGCGCACGCCGTGCTGGTACAGGCTCGCCGATTCGTCGGATTGCCCGGGCAGATCGTAGTAGGAGTCGTCCTCGGGATTGACCTGCCGGCCCTCGAGGAAGCGGATGGACTCATTCAGCACCCCGGTATCGCCGGTGCCCAGCACGTAGCGACAGGTCGCCAGCGGCAGCCAGAGGTAATCATCCGAGCAATGCGTGCGCACACCGCGGCCCGACGGCGGATGCCACCAGTGCTGCACATCACCTTCACGGAACTGGCGGCCCGCGCACAACAGCAGCTGTTCACGCAGCAGCCGCGGCTCGGCATGCATCAGCGCCATCGCGTCCTGCAACTGGTCGCGAAAACCGAATGCGCCACCCGACTGGTAGTAACCGCTGCGCGCCCACAAGCGGCACGCCAGCGTCTGGTACACCAGCCAGCCGTTGGCCAGTACGTTGAGCGCCGGATCCGGTGTTTCCACTTGTACCGCGCCCAGGGTGTGCTGCCAGTAGTGCCGCACCTTTTGCAGCGTATCGCGCGCGGCCGTCGCGCCGCGGCAGCGCTGCAATAACGCACGGGCGTCATTGAGATTGCGCGCGGCGCCCAGCCTGAATACCGACACATGCTGCTCGCCGTCGGCCAGCTCGATCGCCACCTGGATGGCGGCACAGGGATCGAGCGCCGCGCCAACCTTGTTGGAAAGGTGCGCCCGGCTCATGGCCGCCGGCTGCCGGAGCGTGCCGTGACGGCCGACAAACTCGGCGCGGTCGCCGGTGAACGTCCGGGCCGTGTCGTCGACGTCGAAGAACGCAATCCGGTTGGCGAATTCGCTGTTGTAGGCGTTGCGCGCATAAAGTGCGCCGCTCAGCGGGTCTATTTCGGTGATCACGTGCATGGTCGATTTCGGCGCCAGATCACCCAGCACCCATTCGACATAGCCGGTCGCGGAGAGCCGGCGGGCACGGCCGGATTCGTTGCGCAAACTCAACACCGAGAACTTGACCGACGAATCCAGCGCCACGTAAACCGTCAGCTCCGAGTGAACACCGTCTTCCTCGTGTTCGAAAATGCTGTAGCCGAAACCGTGACGGCACACGTAAGGCATCGCGCCCCGGCACGGCTGCGGCGTCGGCGACCAGAAATGGCCGCTCTCCTCGTCGCGCAGGTAGAAGGCTTCTCCGCCGGCATCGCTGACCGGGTCGTTGTGCCACGGCGTCAGGCGAAACTCGTGGGCGTTTTCGCTCCAGGTATAAGCCATGCCGTTCTCGGAAATGACCGTGCCGAAATTGGCATTCGCCAGCACATTGACCCATGGCATGGGCGTGGTGTCGGCCTGCGCCGTGGTGATCACGTATTCGCGCCCATCGCCGCTGAAACCACCGAGGCCGTTGTGAAAAAGCAGGTCGCTTGCCGGGGGCGGAAGCGGCGCCGGCGCGTCGGGCCGGTGCGAGCGGGTGGGCTTGAAGCGCGGCAGGTTCAAATGCGCCGCGCGCCCTTCCGCGAGTCCGCGCCGGTTGACCTGATCCGCCAGGGTGCCGCGCCGGTCGCTGATGATGGCGCGGGCCACCGACTGGATCAGGATGCGATCTTCATCGGCAATCTGTTCTGCCCGGCGGACGAAGATCCCGCCCGGCCTGTCCATCAGGTGCGCTTCGACCCCCGCCGCGATCAATCCCATGATCTGGTCTTGCAGCAGTTGCCGGTAACCGGCGTGATCTTCATTCCAGATCACCAGGTCCACCGTGAGCCCCTTCAGGCGCCAGTAGGCATGGGCCTGCACCAGCTGGCGCACCAGGTCTATATTCGCCAGGTCGCTGATCTGCAGCAGCACGATCGGAAAATCCCCGGAAATGGCGTAGCCCCACAACCCGGATTGGCCGCGACGGTTTTTCTGCAGGATGCCCGGGTCGGCGCGCAAAGACGAATTCGCGTAGATGATGGAATTGGCGAGGCGGGCGTAGAGCTGCGCGTCGCCCTCGGTGGCATTGATCTGTCGAAGGACCACCTGATTGTGGGTCCAGGCCAGTTCGAAGACGCGATTGGCGAGCCGCCGGTCCTGGTACTTTTCGATCAGTTTCAACGCGGCATCGCGGCTGTCGCCGACACCTGAAACCATGTCGATCGTTGCCGATTGTTCCGGATCGAGTGTGATCCGGTAGCGGATGGCGACGATCGGATCCAGCACCGAGCCCTCGCTGCCTGACAGGCTGGTCGAGTTGAACATCACGCGCGGCGCGACGATCGTATTGCCGCGGCCGATGAACTGCATGCGGTCGGTCTCAAAGGAAATTTCGCCCGTGTCCGCGCCGTGCACAGCCATCAGGTGGAACATCCACGGCGCCGCTTCGGACTGCGAACGCGGCCGGCGCGTACAGAGGATTGCCTGCCGATGCCGGACGATTTCGGTCTGGATGAACAGGTTGCTGAACGCCGGATGCAGGGCATCGGCGGCCGGTGCGGCGAGCACCACTTCGGCATAACTGGTGACGTCGATGGTGCGACGGTTGCGCGCGCGGTTAAAGATGTGGACGCGGCGCAGTTCAATGTCGTCTTCCGGCGAGACAACGATCTCGGTATGGGTATCGTAGTCGAGGTCGCGGCGGCGATATTCCGCACGCCCTTCCGAGAAAATCGCCTCATAGGTTTCCGCCCGCTTGAGCGTCGGCTGATGGGTATTCGACCAGAACACCCCGCTGGACAGGTCGCGGATATAACAGAACGTGCCCCAGTTGTCGCCGGTGGTGTCTTCGCGCCAGCGGGTGACGGCAAGATCTTTCCAGCAACTGTAGCCGCTGCCGGCATTGGTCACCATCACGTGGTAGTGGCGATTCGACAGCAACTGCACTTCCGGCACCGGCGTGCGGGGGTTGGGAATCACCCGTACCGGCATTTCCTGATCGCCGGCCGTGGCGCGCATGGACGAAGACTCGGCGGTATGCAGCTTGAACGCTCCCGCCCGGGGCACTCGTTCCTGCAGCAGCAGGGTGGTCGCCTGAAACATCGGATCCGATTCAAAACGCTTTTGCATCGGACGGTCCTGCAGCAGGTAAGCGAGGGACAGGAAGATCATGCCTTGATGGTGCGCCATGAAGGAGCGGATCACGACGCTCGACTGCCCGCGCGGCAGGCGGGCGGCGGTGTAATCGACCGCCTCGTAAAAACCGAATTTTCCGGCCAGGCCTTCCGCGGCAAGTCGCTGCAAATTCTGGCACGCCTGCTCGGGCGCGACCATCAGCGCCAGCGCCGACGCATAGGGCGCAATGACCAGGTCCTCGCTCAGTCCACGCTTGAGTCCCAACCCGGGAACGCCAAACGCCCGATACTGGTAATTCAGCGCCGCATCGACCGTGTTGTAGCCACATTCCGAGATTCCCCACGCCACGCCGCGCTGGTTGCCGTACGCGATCTGCCGCGCGACGGCCGCGTGATACGTGCGGTCGAGCAGCGTGTGTTCATAGGTCGGCATGACCAGCAGGGGCATCAAATACTCGAACATCGAGCCGCTCCACGACAGGAGCGTCGCTTCGCCCCCGGCGGGCGTCAGCAGGCGGCCCAGCGAGAACCACGTCTCCTGCGGCAGTTTTCCCTGGGCAATGGCGACGAAACTGCACAATCTCGCTTCCGACGCCAGCATGTCGTAGTAACTCGAGTCCTGGCGGCGCTCGCTGACGTTATAGCCAATGGCCAGCAGATGCCGCGCCTTGTCGTACAGGAAGTCGTACTCCATGGCAGCCAGTTTGCCGGTCAGGGCGGCGAGTCGCGCAATCTCCGCCATGCGTTCAACGGCGTGGCGGCCGGCGGACGCCATGTGCCGCTGCAATTCCTGCAACCATGCGCGCTCCTCAGGGGTCGCCTCGGATTCCGGATGTTGTGTCATGGCCGCCGACCACGGCAGTTCACCGCTGGCCAGTTGCCGAAGCGTGGGGATCGCGCCAAGATCAATGGCGTTGCGCAGTCTTCCCGGCGCCGCGGGCAGCGCCAGCCATGGTGCCAGCAGGGCCAATTCATCGATGGCGTTCCGGCATTGCCGGACAAGCGCCTTGAGCCACCACGACGCCTCGCTTTCGGCGGCGTCCACAGTGGCCGTATCCAGTGCAGCGCCTGTCTCCGCCGCCAGCGTCGACAAGTGCACCAGGCGCGCCTGCGCGGCGGCAAGCCTGGCAGGCTGGTCACGATGGTCACCGTGGTTACCGTGGTCACTGTGGTTACCGTGGTCACCATGGTTACGACAGGCCGCCTGCAGGTCGGCCTGCAGCTGGTTGAGCAAAAACTGTGCTGCCGGCGGCGCGTCCTGCGCGCTGTCCCTCAGTATTCCCAGCGTATCCATCAGCCCATCAAACACCCGCGCCGCCAGGATCCGGTCATCGGCCGTCGCCAGCAGTGCCGGTCGCAAGGTGAGCAGGTGGCCGGCGAGGTTTCCGCTATCCACCGATGAGACATACAGCGGCGCCAGCGGCAGCAAGGTCTGCGTGTCGTACCAGTTGTACAGGTGGCCCTGGTACTGCGTCAGGTCGGCCATTGTCGCGAGTGCATTGGCGGTGCGCTCGAGAAACGTGCCCGCCGGAATGTAGCCGAAGTCATAGGCAGACAGATTGGCCAGCAATGCCAGCCCCATGTTGGTGGGCGAGGTGCGGTGCGCGACGGTGCCGACCGGGTGCTCCTGAAAGTTGTCCGGCGGCAGCCAGTTGTCTTCCGGACCGACAAAAGTCTCGAAGAACGCCCAGGTCCGGCGCGCGTACTTGCGCAGGAAAATGGTCTGGTCAGTCGACAGCCGCGGTTCGCCGCGGACCAGCGGCCGGCTGATCCACCAGGCGATCGCGGGAGAGGACATCCACAGGAGCAAAATCGGCCACGCCACCGCCAGCGCGACCGGCGCGATGGCGGCGAGATAACCCGCCGTGAGGAAAGCGATGAATGGCGCGATCCACATTGACTGGTAGCTGGCCAGAAGACTGGCGTGATCATCGCGGTCGGCACTGCCGGAGGGGGTCCATTCCAGCAGCCGTTTCTTCGAGACCAGTATCCGCCAGTTGGTGCGTATGATCGCGTCCAGGCTGAAGTGGGCCTCGTAGGGAAGGCAGGCAAGCGTGAAGACGGCCTGCGCGAGCTGCCCGCGCATCGAGCGCACGGCAGCGCCGAGATGCTGGCGAAGCAGCACATCATCCGGCTTGCGGAACAGCTCAAAGAGCGAGGCGGTGAGGGAGGGAACCAGGATGATCCCGATCACCATCAGGGTCCAGGCCCAGGCCGGCGCCAGGACCGTCCAGCCCAGCAGCAGCAGGATGGTCAGCGCCGCGGGAATCAGGCTGCGCCGGAGATTGTCGAAAATTTTCCATTGGGAAAGCACCGACAGGGTGTTCGGCTGCGGTGCGGCATCGGCGCCGGAATCGGCGCCGTGGCCGGGGACGCGCGGCCACAGCCACGAGGCAATTTGCCAGTCGCCGCGGATCCAGCGGTGCCGCCGGCTCACATCGGCGCGGTAGCGCGAAGGATAGTCTTCATATAACTGGACATCGCTGATAAGCGCCGACCGCGCGCAGCAGCCCTCCAGCAGGTCGTGGCTGAGTATGCGGTTTTCCGGGAAGCGCCCCTTGAGGGTCCGCTCAAAAGCATCGACGTCATAGATCCCTTTGCCGATGAAAGAACCTTCGCCGAACACGTCCTGGTAAACATCGGACACCGCGCGCGTATAAGGGTCGATGCCGGGCTCACTGCCGAACAACCGTGCATACCGCGATCGATTGGTGCCGGGAAGGCTCACGGCTACGCGCGGCTGCAGGATGCAGTAGCCATCGGTGATGCGCTGCGCGACTTCATCAAAGACGGCACGATTCAGCGGATGTGCCATGGTCGCCACAAACTGCCGGGCGGTGTCGCGCGGCAACTGGGTATCGGTGTCGAGCGTGATCACGTATTTCATATTGCTCAGCACCGACGTCCCGCCGACGATGCGCGAAAAGCGCTCGCCGCTATTGCCGCCGTCGCCACTATCGCCACGCAACAGCGAATTCAGATCCGCAAGTTTTCCGCGCTTGCGTTCGTAGCCCATCCAGAGGTTGTCTGCCGGATTCCAGCGGCGCGGCCGATGGAACAGGAAAAAGGAATCATTCTGGGTGTTGCGGTATTTCTCGTTCAGCGCGGCGATCCGCGCCTCGGCCAGTTGCAACAAAGGCTCGTCTGCCGCGAGCTTTTCCTGATGCGCATCGCAAAAATCAGTCAGCAGGGCGAAGTGCAGGTTTTCATCGCGATTGGCCAGGAACCTGACTTCCAGCGCTTCGACCAGGTCCTCAATCCCCCCGGCGCTGGCAAGCATGGTCGGAATGACCACCAGGGTTCGCGATTGCGATGGAATGCCATGCGAGAAGTCCATTCGCGGCAGCAGACGCGGCGTCACGATCAGCGTCGCCAGCCAGTTCGTCAGCGCCACCGCCAGCTGGCTGGTGGACAGCACGGTGAGGATGCCTATCATCACCAGTTCCCAGTCGCGCACGCCACTGGCGTGCGCCAGCACCAGCAGGCCGGCGGAAAGAATCAGCGTGACGAATGCGATCGCACCCAGATACGGCAGCAGCGGCAAATGCCGGGCCGGTCTTGCCGGGCCCCTGGCGGCAGCCTCCTGCTGCGCACGCGGCTCGACCGCACCCGCCAGCAAGGGCAGCCCCTTGTCGACCAGGTAGTAGCCGACGTGTGCCGTGCGGGTTGCGCGCATGTCGCCGTCGCCGCGGCCATTTTTCGCGGCCGCCGCCTGCGCAAGCCCGATCGCTTTCTTCGCCACCTCGCCTTCGGACAGCTGGCCCTTCTTCGCGGTCCTCTCAATGACATGGCGGTAGCTGTCGCGGGTGGCAAAATCCATGCGCCCATAGACACCGCCCGGATCCTGGCGCAATGTCTGTTCGACTAGGCTCAACGTTTCGACGAACTCGCGCCAGTCCATCGCCCCCAGAAAACGCAAGCTGGCGATGCTGTTGCTGACCGAAACCTGGGCGGACGCCTGGCGCTGGGTTTCCGACTGCACGAGTTGCTCGATGGTCTGGTCCGACTCGGAAAGCAACTGCTCAATCCAGGTCAGCGGCAGGGCCAGCGCGGCGCTCTGGCCCTGCAGGCGGCGGGCAAATTCCGATACGAATGCGGTGGTCATCGGCGGCTTTGACCGCGCCATATCGGCGATCACCAGGATCAGGCTCTTGGGATCCTTGTCGGCGATCTCGGTCATCTGGTCCGCCCAGGAATCCGCCAGATTGCGGTCGATGATTCCGGCGGCGACCCGTACCGCGACGCGGCGGAGATTTTCGATGAGCGCCAGGCGCAGCATGATGGGGATGGCCCACAACTCGCCCAGTTTGAGCGCGGTAACCGACTGGTAGGCCGCCACAAAGCGGCTGAGGCTTTCCGGGTCCACCCGGCCGTCGCCGTGCGAGATGGTCTGCAAGGCCAGGTCATACACGCGCGGAAGTCCGGCCGATGGCCCGCGCGCCAAACGCGGTAATTCGCGGCTGTACCGTTTTGGAAAATGCCTCTTGGCGGTGAAGATCTGTTCTTCGATCAGATAAAAATTATCGAGCAGCCATTCACCGGCCGGCGTGATTCGCCGATTCGCCATGACGGCCGCCGTCAGCAGGTTGCTGACGCCGATCAGCACGCCTTCGTTCGCCGCCAGCCGCGCCAGCAGTTTATTGCCGGCACGGCCGGGCGCAAGCCGATGCGAGCCCGCCAGCGTCTTGCCGTACTGCTCCATCTGATCGGCACTGAGAAGCTCCGATC
>JANNGY010000010.1:0-1539 GCA_031404095.1 Betaproteobacteria bacterium
TGCCACCCCGCGATCGAGCGCATCCTGCTTGGTCTCAAGCAACACCACCGGGATGCCGGCATTGAGAAAGTTCATGGTGATGCCGCCGCCCATGGTACCGGCGCCGATGACGGCCACGCCCTTTATCGGCCGTGCCGCGACCGACTCCGGTACACCAGGAATCTTGGACGCGGCACGTTCGGAAAAGAACGCGTGGCGCAACGCGGCCGATTCGGATGTGGCCACCAGTTCCAGGAACAACCTGAATTCTTCGGCGAGTCCGTCGTCGATATTTCGGGCCACCGCCGCTTCGACCGCCTCGAGACACTTGAGCGGCGCTGGAAAGTGCTTGCTGGCATTGGCGATCCGGGCGCGTGCCGCCGCAAAGAAGGCCCCGGCATTTTCCAGTTCGACTGTCAGGTCGCGTACACGAGGCAACTTGCCGCTGCCTGCGATCAAGGATTCTGCGAAGTTCAGTGCGCCGGGCAGAAAATCGCCTTCAATCAATTTGTCGATTGCGCGGGTGCGGGCAAGCACCTCGGCCTTCACGGCATCACCTGAGACGATCATGTCAAGCGCCAGTTCAACCCCGGCCACGCGGGGCAGGCGTTGCGTGCCGCCGGCGCCCGGCAGGAGGCCAATTTTCACTTCCGGCAGCCCGATCATCGCGCCCGGCGCGGCAATGCGGTAGTGACACCCCAGGGAAATTTCCGTGCCGCCGCCCATACAGACGCCATTGATGGCCGCGATCAAGGGCTTGGGGCTGGCCTCGAATTTGGCGATGAGTTCGTGCAAGTTGGGGGATTGCATGGCCGCCGGCTTGCCGAATTCCCGGATGTCGGCGCCGCCGGTAAAGACGCCGGCGGCACCGGTAATGACAATCGCCTTGACGCTGGCATCGGCGAGTGCCTGTTGCAAGCCGGCGTCCAGGGCTTGCCGCGTGGCGGCACCCAGACTATTGATGGGCGGGTTGTCGAGCGTGATGACGGCGACAGCGTTATGGGTTTGGTAATGGGCGGTCATGGGTTGTTGGTCTTTGGTGCTTTAGAAGGTTGAGAGAGTGAGGTACGAAAAATGGGTCCCCGCCTGCGCGGGGATGAGCGTGGACACAAAACAAGCCCTGCGGCTTGATTTGTGTCTCGCGAATCCGAGCCGTTGCGACCGCAGGGAGCCCCTGTCGGACAAGGCAGCGAGGTGGGAGGTGAAATTTGCTAACGCGGCGAACGAAACCTGGGTCCCCGGCTGCGCGGGGACTGCGATGAAATTTGCTGGCGCACGTGTGGAAACTGGGGTCCCCGCCTGCGCGAGGACTGCGATGAAATTTGCTGACGCAAATTTCATCTTGGTTTTCTCGGCATGCGGGAGAAAATGCGGTCGTAGAGCCAGTTGGGCAGCACCCGCAGAACTCGAGCGGCAAGGCCCATCGTCCAGGGGATCACGGTGAAACTGGTCCCGTTGTCGATGGCCCGTGCAAATCGCACTACGGCCTCATCGACGCCGATCAGGAACGGCATCTTGAACCGGTTCACCGCGGTCATCGGTGTGCGGATATAGCCCGGG
>JANNGY010000011.1:0-20414 GCA_031404095.1 Betaproteobacteria bacterium
CGGCATGTGGTCGGCGGCGCCGCATTGCGCGCACTGGCGGTGCATGGACGCATGCAGTCCGTGGCGTCGCACCGTCATCTCGGCGGTGACGATGCCGGTCGGAACGGCCAGCGTGCCCCAGCCGATCAGCATCATCACCGACGCCACCAGGCGCCAGCCATCATCCGGCTTGCCGAAATGCGATTCAAAATTCGGGTCGGCGGATTTCAGGGGCACAATGCCCTCCGCACGGAAGATCTGTGCAACATTTACGGCGCCACCACAATCCTGCCCTTGCCATCGCGCTTGGCCTCGTACATGGCCGCGTCGGCGCGATGCAGCAGCGGCTCGAGTGGCATCATGCCCTCGGCGAGGCCGATGCTCAATGACAGGCCATCACCGGCGCCGTCGGCCGGCACCTGCAGCGCGGCCTGCAGTTTCTCGGCAACTTCCCGGGCGGTCGCCTCGCCGGTATTCGGCAGCAGCACGGCAAATTCGTCACCGCCGAGGCGCGCGCAGAGGTCGGAGCCGCGCAGCTTCTGATTCAATGTCTGCGCCAGGCGCACCAGCGCGGCATCGCCGGCGCGATGGCCATGCCGGTCATTGATCTGCTTGAAGTCGTCGATATCGATCAGCAGCATGGTCGCCGGGCGTTTCTCCCGAGCCGCGAGTTCAAGCAAGGCTTCGGCGACATTGCCGAAAGCGCGCCGGTTCTTGAGCCCGGTGAGGCCATCGGTGTCGGCCAGCAAAGCCGCGGTGCGGTTGGCGGCGCGCAATTCGTGGCCAAGCCGGAGGCTTTGCGTCACGCCGACGTTGTGCACCGCGAGAGCACGCAGCGAGGTCAACAAGAACCAGATGCCCGCCGTGGCGAGCAGCACCGTGGTGGTCTCTCCGCGCCACAGGAATATCGCCAGGATTGGGACCAGCAGGGCGCAAATCGTGCCGGCGGCCATGTGCAAAAACATCCCGTAGGTCGGCAGTGCGGCGCCGGCCAGTCCGATCAGGAAGACGTAAGTGACACACAGGAAGAGCAGCGGCTCGCCCGGCGTGACCAGGGCGGTCGAACCCCAGGCCGCGGCGGACAGGTACAGCGAAGCCGTGTACGGCATCCGCCATGCCAGCACTTCCATACTTTCCGGCTGGTAGTACCGATAGGCAAAAAACAAGCCCGCGCGGATGCCTGAGACCGCCAGCATCATCGCGATCCAGCCGATCAGCGCGCCCCTTATCTCGCCAGACCACATCAGCGCCGCCCACAGTGTTGCCGCTATGATCGAGAAGAACACACCGTGCAGGGACTGCCGATAGAGCAGTTGCAGCTTGTCGATGGTCACGAGCACTTCGATGTCGGCGACGGCGAGTTCGTCCGACTGCTGTTGATTCAAGGGTTGTCCCGTGTCGATCATGAATCCAGTTTACTGAGACTCACGAGCGCGCTCAACCAGAATCGGCAAGATTGGAGACTTTCGCGGATGCCGGCGGGCACGCGTATCGACCTCGTCAACCGGCCCGCGCCGAACGGCAAGACTCACGGCGGAAGTCGTCAAGGTCGCGTCAAATTCGAATGGCCGCAAATGAAAAAGGGCCCCTAGAGGCCCTTTCCAATTCGCGCGGCTCAACAGCTCCGTTAATCCTGCCGGCTATTTCTTGGCAGGTGCCGCAGGCGCGCTCGGTGCTGCCGGCGCTTTGGCTGGCGCCGGTGCGGCAGGTGCGGATGGCGCATCGGCATTGTACGTATCGCGGATGTAGAGCCACTTGCCGTCTTTCTTGCGCGAGACCGAGAGAAACTTGCCGGCCTCGACCACGGCACCCTTCACGGTCACCGAGTATGTGCCCGATTCCCAGCCCATGTCGCCCGAGACACCGACATCGGTCTTGGGATTGACAGCGAACACCGCCCCGGCTGCTTTGGCGTTGGCACTGTCCTTGGTGACGTACGCCAGAATCGCTTTCGGGCCAACCGCGCTCGGCGCGCCCGGCGGCATGAGAATCCCGTCCTCGGCATAAAGCGCGGCAACGGCCTTCGCATCGCCCGCGTTATAGGCTTTCACCCAGTTCGCCGTTTGTGCGCGGATACCGGCCTCATCCGCACCCGCTGCCGACGGCGCCGCGTGCGCGGAATTCAGCATCACTCCTGCCAGCAGTACGAATCCCGCGGCTAAGCACGATAGTCTTTTGGATCGAATCATTTGTTTCCTCCCATTTTGATTTGGATATGACGGTATTCAGGACCGTGCCGGGCAATCATACCCGTCTGCACGCCTTAGCGTTTTGATCGGCATGACGCCGCGCCCGGATTGCTTCGCTATGACGGGTTAGTCCAACTTCACACCGGCCTTCTTCACCGCGTCTCCCCAACGCACGCCCTCGGCCTGCAGGAACTGCGAGAACTGCGCCGCATCGAGGAACGCCGGATCGGCCCCCTGCTGAACCATGCGGGTGCGCACCTCGTCGCTGGCCAGTGTCTTCCTGAAAGCGTCGCTCAGCCGGGCCGTGACATCAGCGGGAAGTTTGGCCGGGGCGAGCACGCCGTAAAAGCCAACCACTTCAAAATTCTTCACCCCGGCTTCTGCCATGGTGGGCACATCGGGAATCGCGGCGTTTCGTTCCTTGCCGGTCATCGCCAGTGCGCGCACCTTGCCGGCCTTCAGATATTGCGTGACCTGCGGGATCGACTCGGCCATGAACTGCACCTGCCCCGCCAGCAAATCGGTGAACGCCGGCGCCGTACCCTTGTAGGGCACGTGCACCATGTCGATGCCGGCGGCCTGTTCGAGCATCGCCGGGACGAGGTGGGAAATGCCGCCATTGCCGGCGGAGCCGTAATTCACCTTGCCGGGATTTTTCTTCGCGTAATCGACGAACTCGGCAAACGTCTTGACCGGCACATCGTTGTTTACCACCAGCGCCAGCGGCTGCTGCGCGGTGCGGGCGATGGGCGTGAAATCCCGCAAAGTGACATAGGCGTTCTTGGTATAAACAAACGGGTTGATCACCATGGTGCCGGTATTGGCCATCAGCAAGGTATAGCCGTCGGCGGGAGCCTTGATGACGAAGTCCGCGCCGATGGAACCACCCGCGCCCGGCTTGTAATCGACGATCACCGGCTGGCCCAGGTGCTTCTGCAATTGATCGATCAACAGGCGCGCATGCGTATCCAGCGGTCCACCTGGCGGAAAACCGACGATGATCTTGATCGGTTTATCGGGAAACGCGGCTTGTGCCGTGGCGGCGAGGCCGAACAATAACGCGGCGAGGGCAAGTCGAAGCAGGTTCATGAATTTCTCCGGATGTTGTAAATGACTTAAATGTGAAAACTCTACCACCGGTTGCGATCACGCAATTTTTTGAGGGCCGTGCTGGCAGAGATGGCGGCATCGCTCAATTCGGCCGCGTCGCAAGGTAGGCGGCAATCGCGATCATGTCGTCATGGTCAAGATGTTGCACCGACGGCGCCATTTTCACTGCGCCGGGCCCGGCACGCACGCCAGTCCGGAATTCGTACAGTTGACGCACGATGTAAGTTGGCGATCGCCCGGCGATGGGCGGAAAATCGGCACTACCCTTGAGATTGTCACCATGGCAAGCCGCGCAGGGTGGTGACTTGCCGGTCTTGCCCTCAACCAGCGCCTGCCCGCGCTTGATGCTGCCCACCGGCACGTACGCGACAAAAGTCGAGCGGGTATCGCGAAGCTCGAAGTGTTCCAGATCCTCGGGCATTTCCAGGATGCGACGGCCGAGCGGCTCCGACTGGCCGTTCCTGCGATCGGCATAAAACCAGTTGGCCACAAAGCTTTGCGGCACTGAGGCCGCTTCGACCACGCGCAGGTTGGCTTTGGGCTTCAATGCGGCGAAGTACGCGGCCGCCGCCTCGACCTCGTCGCGCGTGATGCTCTTCGACAGCGCGATCATTGCTTTCTGCGGCAAACGCCCGGGCATCGCAGTCGAGCGCGCCCCACTCTTGTAGTCGGCCATCTGCTCAAGGATGTAGGCGACCGGCAAGCCGGCAATGCCGGCATTTTCCGGTCCCCCGGTGCCTTCGGCGCGGTGGCAAAAACCGCACGCGAAGACCGCCGGCTTGCGGCCGGTCGCGACAATATCCGGCATTTTCGGGTGATCCTGCGGGTGCCAGTCGGGCGCCGAAAAGAGATCGCGCGTCTGGCTCAGCGTGTGGCCGACGCTGCTGCCGGGTACCCGCCGGATACTGCCGTCATCCGGTGCCGGTTTGTGGTCCGGCGGCGGGACCGGATAGGCCCAGGCGGGAAACTCCGCGGCCAAGGCCGGCCAAACCGGAACGACAGAGACAATAAACACGCTCGTCAACAATCCGCGCATCGAACGCACCATTTTCAGTCCCCGTCAATTGTCAGTTTTGCCGTCATGTTACCTGCTGCGCCGGCGAGACGCGCGAGGCGGCAAGCGGCTTCTTTACCGGACCCGGTTCCGCCCGTCTTTCTTCGCGCGGTAGAGCGCGGCGTCGGCCGCGGCAATCAACGCGGTCACCGATTCCTGTCCGGAAGGAACGCCGGCCGCAACACCGAGGGAGATCGTCACCACCGGCCCCACGGTGGATGCGGGATGCGGGATCGCTTGCGCCTCGCACGCTTGTCGAAGCATTTCGGCGTAGGCCACGGCCCCGGCGTGGTCGAGGCCGGGAATCAGGACGATGAACTCCTCGCCACCATAACGCGCCGCGAAATCGCCTGCCCGGGCGGCCGCGTGGCGGATGACATCGGCCACGGCGACCAGGCACTTGTCGCCTTCCGGGTGCCCCAGCGTATCGTTGTAGGCTTTGAACGCATCGATGTCGGCGATCACGACCGCCAGCGAGGATTGCATACGGGAGGCGCGCCGCCACTCGGAATCCAGTGTCTCGTCCAGCCGGCGGCGATTGGCGAGGCCGGTCAGGGCATCGGCAAATGACAAGCGAGAAAGGTGCTCGTTCGCGAGCCTCAGCGCTTCAGTCTTTTCTGCCACCAGGCGTTCCATTTCGGCATGCCGATGACGGAGCTGGTGGGTGCGCAGCCGGAACAGGCCCGCAACCGCCGCCAGCGATCCGAAAACGGCCAGCGCGATGAACCATGACGTCTGGTAATAGTGTGGTTTCACCATGACCGGCAGTGTCGCGGCCGCCTCCTGCCAGCGCTTGCCGTCGAGCGACGCCGCCACGCGAAAGCGGTACGTGCCGTGGGGCAAGGCAGGGAACGAAGTTTCCCGGTTCTTCCCCACCTCGACCCAGTCGTGGGTGATTCCCTCCATCTGATAGCGGAAGCGTACGCGGTCGGCGTTCAGCAGTGTCCCGGCGGTGTAGCGAATCGAAAGCGGAACCGAGCCGGGCGGCAGCGTGATCGCCGTGCCCGCCGTGGTGTCGACAACGGCGCTCACGCCATCCACCAGCACCTCTTCAATGAGGACCGGTGGCGGGTTGCCCGAGCGGGGCAGGCGCTGCGGATCGACGATGACGAGTCCCTTGAGCGAAGGCAGCCACAGGTGGCCCTTGGCATCGATGCTGCCTGCCGGCTGCAGTCCCCCCGCGAAGGTGATACTGCGAATTGCGTCCCCGGGGCCGAAGCCTGCCGAGGCCACCCTGGTGATGCGCCCTTCAGCAAAGGCGTCGAGGTCGGCGCGAGACACGCGGAAAAAACCCCGATTGCAGGTCATCCAGAAATTGCCGGTCCGGTCCTCGATGATGGTTTGCACCGTGCCATCCCACAGTCCGTCGGCGGTGCGGATAGCGGTTAGGCGGCCATTCGCGAGGCGATTGATGCCTTCGCCGTTGGTCCCGATCCAGAGCGTGCCGGCGGCGTCTTCATACAAGGCGAGGATCCAGTTTGAGACCAGGCCCTCTTTTCGCGTCTGGGTCGTGAAGGCGCCATCGCGGTAGCGGAACAGGCCCTGCCCCGCTGTGCCGAACCATAATGTGCCTTTTCGGTCTTCGAGGATGGTCACCACGCCTTCGAGCGGCGCGCCTGGATCCCGCACCGGCGTAAAGCCCTTGCCGCTGAAACGCGCCAGGCCGGACGTGGTGCCGGCCCACACCGTGCCGGCGCGATCCTGGTACAGCGCGCGGATATCGACGCTGGGCAGCCCCCTGGCGATGCCGAAGTTTTCAATCCTGCCTTGCCGCAGCCGCGAGACGCCCTCCGTATAGGAACCGATCCAAATCGAACCATCGCGGTCTTCGAGGAGTGCCGACGATTCGTCGGTGGCGAGTCCATCTTTCCGGGTGAAGGTCCGGATACGGCCGCCTTCGATCCGGTTGGCGCCGCCACCAGCGGTCGACACCCAGGTGGCGCCATCACGTGACTGGATCACGGATCGCACGTTATCGCTCGACAGTCCCTCGGGCTTGCCGAAGACACCGAATGCACGGTTGCTCAGGCGATTCAGGCCGCCATTCCAGGTGCCAACCCACACGCTACCTTCCTGGTCGGCCTGGACTGTCCATATCTGGTCGCCGGTCAAACCACCGGCCGTCGATATCGAAGCAATGCGCCCCGCGCTCATCCGGGCCAGCCCTGCGCCCCAGGTACCGATCCAGAGTGACCCCGCATTGTCACGCGCGAGATAGGTCAGCTGGTCGGTGGGCAGCCCATCCTTGATGCCATAAGTCTTGAACCGCCCATGCTCAACGTGAACCAGCCCCGCGCCGGCGGTGGCGGCCCAGATGCCCCCGGCGGGATCGGCAAGCACGTGCCTGACCTCCAGGTGCGGGAATCCATTCGCCGGATTCATGACCTTGAATTTTCCCGTGTCATAGGCAACGAGGCCGCCACCCGATGTGCCGATCCAGAGGGTTCCCTGCTTGTCAAAAGCGAGCGAGCGCAACCGGTTGGTGGGCAGGCCATCTGCCTCCTTGTAGATCCTGACGACAGCGTTGTTGCCGTCTTTTCCTTTTTCCCAGCGCACCAGCCCGCTCTCGCTCGCGGCCCAGACCACCCCGTCACCCGCCTGAACAAACGCCCAGACCCGCCGGCCTTCCGTCAAATCGCTGGCGAACGCCGGTTCGAACTGACCGTTGCGGTAGCGCGCCGCGCCACGGCTGTGGCCGATCCAGAGACTGCCTTCCGCGTCCTCCATGAAACCGTAGATAGGCCGCGAAAGGAGTTCCGGCACGGCAGAGGATTCAATCGTGGCGAAGCGAATGCCATCGAATCGCGCGAGGCCGGCCGCCGTCCCCACCCAGAGAAAGCCGGCCCGAGTCTGGTACAGGGCCTGGATCGTGTTCTGCGGAAGGCCCTGCTCGGTTTGCCAGCTATCGATCTTGTACTGGGTAATGGAGGCTTTTAATGGCTCAACAGGCGTCACGGCGTCCGCATGCGCGGGCAACGCAAGCGCGAGTGCCAGCAGGAGCAGGAGGAGGGATAAGAGCAGGTTGGAATCGCGGAGCCCAGCCATGAAACCACAGCGCGGTGATTGCCCCATGCGATTCATCGGCCTGCCGGGATCATTCAACATTCGCGCGGCATCTTGAACGGAATTGACGGAAGCCCGCGAGCGCAACTTGCTGCGAAATGTCGTGGAAGGCTGTAGCAGAATATTGCGGGCGTCATGTGTGAAGTCGCTGTCACCTGGTCGATGCGAAGGCTGATACTACTCCAAGGATCGCACTCGATGCCATGCTTGGGAGGGACGCAGGATTCGCCTTGGCGCATTTTTTCAATCATTCACAATCCGCGTGTTCACGGAGCGTGCCGATGGCCCAGCTTGCCGTCATCGTGGCAATGGCAAAGCATCGGGGCGTGGCGAAAAGCCAATCTTGCCAAGTAGGGCCTGCTATTGTTGCCGTTTCCCAATTTCACGACAACGTCCCCTTTCTCGCTCCGTCGTTCCCGCGAAAGCGGGAACCCAGTGGCTCTACTCGCCGAACGATGCTGGATTCCCGCCTTCGCGGGAACGACGGCAATTTTTTTCTTGTCGCGAATTTTGCAAACAACAATAATCGCCTGGAATGCCAAAGGAATTGTGATCTTTTGCTCTTTCGATACGATTCAATGCCCCCGGCCAAACGTATCGCCGAAAAAATTCCCTTTGTTCCACTTCGGCCGTTCGCTCGCATTGGCGATCTCCACGCCGATATTGAAATTCACCAGCGTGAAGCGCGCGGCGGCATCGTAATTAAACGGCAATGACAGGTCATCGCCGACACGGTGATAGGTATTCTTCAGGAAATCCGCGACGATCTTCTTCGGGTCTTCGTCCTTGTTGAACGACTTGATGCCGGTCCAGAGCGAGATGGCGGGGATACCTTCGCGCACGAACATGTAGTGATCGGCGCGCACGAAGACCAGTTGCTCCGGCGTGGGATCTGGCGTGAGCGCAATGCCGAGCTTGGCGACCGCTTGCGCCACGACCGGTCCCAGTGTCGAGTGCTCGGCGCCGAAGGCAATGATGTCGGCAAAATCGTAGGTCAGGACCGGCATGTCGAGATTCACATTTGCGACGATACTGCCCTTGGGTACGGTTGGGTTGCGGGCGAAAAAGTCGGCGCCGAGCATGCCCTTTTCTTCGCCGGTGAGGGCAATGAAAAGGATCGAGCGCCTCGGCTTCTGTGGGAACTGCGCGAGCAGTCGCGCGGACTCGATCAGCACCGCCACACCCGAGGCGTTGTCCATCGCGCCGTTGTAGATGTTGTCGCCGGTTTTGCCCTTGGCGATGCCGAGGTGATCGAGGTGCGCCGTGAACACCACGTATTCATTCGTCAGCAGCGGATCGCTGCCCTCGACCAGCCCGACCACGTTGGCGCTGGACAGCGTCGCGCGCTCGCTCTTCCTGGCCATATGCACGTTCACGCCGAAGTCTAGCCGGACCGGTTTCTGTTTTGCGTCGGCCGCCGCGATCAGGTCCTCAAGTTTGGCGCCGGCGTGGCCAAGGAGTTTTTGCGAGGCCGGCAGGCTCAATGCGGCACGATGCTGCAGGCCCGGTGTGTCGCGCGCCGGACTGCCGTCGGCCTCGAGCCAGGTCATCGAGGAGATGGTGCTGTACTGCCGCACCAGCGTGAACGCAAAGACTTTTTCGCTCTTCGGCGTCTGCAATGAAATGAGGCCGACCGCGCCACGTTCCGCTGCGGCACGGCGTTTCACTTCGCCATTCGCAAAGTGCGCCCCCTCTTCGCTAGGCATACCCTGCGGATAGCCCGACAGCATGACCACCATCTTGCCCTTCACGTCCAGGCCCGCGTAATCGTCAACCCCGAAGCGTGGTGCGACGATGCCGTAGCCCACATAGGCCAGCGGCGCCGTCATCTCGCTGGCGTCGTCCTTGTGGCTGCTGTTGATCGTGAAATCGTCGAGGTAGGTCAGCTTCTCGCTGGCTGATTTGCCGCGAATCTCGAACACCGGCGGGTCCGCCGCGAGGATTGTCGAGCGCAGCGGCACCGACTGATAGTAAGTCGCACCGGGGTTCCCGGGCGCTATGGCTTTATCGCCCCTGGGCAGCACATCGACCTGGCTGAATTGCGCGGCGACGTATCGCGCCGCGATGTCGTAGCCGCGGCTGCCGGTCTCGCGGCCCTCCAGCAGATCGTCGGCCAGGAAGGTGATGTGCGCCTTGATCAATTTCTTGTCGGGGCGAACCTCGCCGGCAAGTGCCGGACTGGACACATGAAAAATTGTTGCCGCCGCCAGGGCGGCGAGCAAGAGGGTGGATTTCGACAAGGTGGCGCTCCGCGGGTTACGTCCGGACATGGTAAATGCAACGGACCAGACGCAATGTATTCAATTGTCACGCTTCGGCATTGGCGGCATGCGTCGCCTGCACGTCCGGCTCATCCGAAAACAACAGCTCAAAAAGATCACTCGCCCGCGGCGTCATGTTCTTCGGGTCGGGCCAATGCACTTCGTCCTTCGGCACCAGCAACTTGGCGTAGACCGCCTGATAGACGCGCTTCACCACGCCCGGCGAGACTTCTTCGCGGTCGTAGCCCGGGAAAAAACCCAGCAGGCGGTAGCCGGCATTTTCGAGTGCGCGCTGCGCATGCGGGATCTTCAGTGTCGCCATGGCGTACATGAACGCTGCCCCCATTGCCCGTCCGAAGTTCTCCGTCCCGTTCAGGATAACGAGCGCCAGATTCGCGCCGCGATGCGCTGGGGCGACGATAATGGTCCGGCCGTAGATGGCCAGCGAATCCACTTCCCGCTCAAACGACCATACGCCGACAAGCTCCCCCTTGAAGGTAATCGGGACCACCATGATGTCCCGCTCGGACTGTTCCCCGAGACATACGCGCCGGTGATAGAAGTCTTCGCGCAGATAGCCGCTATTGGCGCCGACCGAAATATCCGGATGCCATAGCCTGATACTGGCAATCAGCGGTGCGAGGTGCTCCCGCTCCAGCCGCTCGAACCGGTAGCCCTCGGGCAGCGGCACCAGTTCCCTCAGTTCGTCGATGGCGGGCCATCTCATGGGGCGCCCTCCCCGGCAGGCGGCGCGGTGGCAGCGTCCGGAAACAGCACCTCGAACAGTGCCCGGGCCTTCGGTGTCAGGTTGTTCGGATCGGGACGATGCAATTCCTCCTCCGGCACCAGCACCTTGGTGTAAACGCCTTCGAACACTCGCTTGATCACACCCGGCGCCACCTGCTCTCGATCGTAGCCGGAAGTAAAACCGATGAGTTGCCAACCCGCCTTTTCGAGCGCGTGCTGCATATGCGGGATTTTCAGCGTGGCGAGGCCAAAGAAAAATTCCGCGCCCATCGCCCGCCCGGCCAGTTCCGCGAGCGGCATCACTTTCGACGCGAGTTTTGCATCCCGGTGCGCCGGGGAAACGATGATCAGGCGTCCATACAGCGACAGCGCATCCGGCTCCTGCTCCCAGGACCACATGCCGGCCAGTTCGTCGCCGCACTTGAACAGGCCGACGAGGATGTCTTTCTGCGCTTCACCATCAAGGAAAACGTGCTCGAGATAAAAGTCTTCGCGCAGATAACAACTGCCGCCGCCGACGGCGATATCCGGATGCCATTGCCTGATGCCGTCAATCAATGCCGGAATGTCGGCGCGCTTGAGCCACTCGTAACGGTAACCATCCGGCAGCGGCGCCATTGCCGACATCTGGTCAATCGTGGGCCATTTCATTTTTTTGGGTCAACCTTGTGTTTTGAATGCTCTGAAGGGCAGCGCCTGTAACAAAGTATCGCATCGCCTCCGGGCGCAGGCCCAAGTATTCTCCCAAGTAGGAACTCTAGCGCTGGCGAGCCTCCCAGGGCTTTTTCCGCTGGATGAGCACGTCAGTTCTTGGGTTTGGCATTCGGGAACTTCTATTAATCCCGTCGTCCCAGCGGAGGCTGGGACCCAGTCCGATCCAAATTCTTGAATATACGAACGGACTGGATTCCAGCCTCCGCTGGAATGACGAAGTTTTGAGGTTTCGAGAAGTTCCCATTCCATCAGGCCCGCATCGGATCGAGCCTTAATCTGGCCGCCACAAGTTTCGCGCCACCCACCACGCCGCAAGCGATACCGCGGAAAAAAACAGACCCAGCGGCAGCAGAAAAAGCAGCACGCCCCAGCGCAAGTCTCGATCAAACACGGCCATGCCCGGATTCGCCGGGTTGTACCAGACAATGGCGCGCTTGCCGTCGTTCCTTGTCTCAATGAGCTCATGGTAACGATCCTCGTGCCAATCGCTGAAGACGCTCCAGATCGAATCGCTCCAGCCAATGCGGTTGCCTTCGAATGTCACGCCATCGACGTGGTAACGATAAGTCACTTGCACGTGTCTGGAACCGCTTCGCTTCCTGCCGGATTCAATCAGGTTTGTCTCGCCGATATCGGCCATGGCCGGCTGCCACGAACGGCCGTAATACCACCCGTTCAGCTCGCCGGCAATGCCGACGACGCTGAACACCGTCACGGCGGCAAAGGCGAGGCAAAACACCAGGCACAAACCGCTCAGGATTATTTTTTCGCGCCGCGCCAGCGGTGCGCCGCTATTGTCTTTTGGCATGATGCGGCGATGTTGCATTGCCGGGCGAGAAATCGTCAAGGCCAGGGCGTGGCGATCCGGATGAATCACGTCCGCCTAATTCACCTTGCGCTCACGCCCTTCCCAAAAAGGCTTGCGCATTTCCGCTTTCAGGATCTTGCCCGCACCGGTCATGGGCATCGCATCGCGGAACTCGACACTGCGCGGGCACTTGTAGCCGGCGATCAGTGTGTGGCAATGCGCGATCAGTTCATCGCTGTTCGCGCTGGCCGCGGCCTTGAGCACCACCACCGCATGCACCGATTCGCCCCATTGCTCGCTGGGAATGCCGATCACCGCGCAGGCAGCGACGGCGGGATGTCGAGCGACGGCGTTTTCGACCTCAGCCGAGTAGACATTCTCGCCGCCGGAGACAATCATGTCCTTCATCCGGTCGACGATGTAGAGATAGCCGTTCTCATCCATGCGGCCGCCGTCGCCGGTGTGCATCCAGCCGTTCCTTAGCACGGCCTGGGTGGCATCGGGCTTGTTCCAGTAACCCAGCATCACACCCGGCCCGCGCACGGCGACTTCGCCCACGGTGCCGCGCGGCACTTCGTGGCCTTGGCTATCGACCACACGCACTTCGGTGATCTGGCTCGCGCGCCCGGCAGAGCGCAGGATCTCGGGATGGGTCGCCGACGCGCGATGGTCTGCCGCGTCAAGCCGCGTGGCGATCGGGGCCAGCTCGGTCATGCCATACGCCTGCGTGAACCCGGCGTTCGGAAACCGCGCCATCGCACGCTGCAACACCGCCTCGCTGATCACCGATCCGCCATAGGCAATCGTGTGGAGGCTGCTCACGTCGTATTGGCCGGCGTCGGGATGATCGACCGCCAGTTGGATCATGGTCGGTACCAGCACCGTGTTGGTGACCTGGTGCTGCTGGATCGCCTGCAGCAGCGCCAGTGGCGTGAATACCGGCACGATGACGAGCGTGCCGCCGGCCTGCGCGGTGCCATGCATCAATAGGCCCGCAGCGATATGAAACATCGGCGCGATAATCAAGGTGCGGCTGGCGGGCCCGACGATTCCGTGGGCGACGGCGGCCAGCGCATTGCTGGCGAGATTTTCGTGGCTCAGCATCACGCCCTTGGGAAAGCCGGTGGTGCCGCCGGTGTACATCACGCCGGCGAGGTCGTTGCCCCCGCAACCGGCATCGGCCGCCACCACGGCCTCGTTCAACAGCTGCTCGACGCCAAGCATCCCGGCGGGCGCTTCACCCTCGCCGATGTAGAGCATCGTCTGCAATGACTTGCTGCGGCTTTTCAGTTCTTCCGCCATGCCCTTGAAGGCGTCATCGACGAGCAGGATGCGTGTATCGCAATCGTCGAGCGAATAGGCGATCTCGGCCGCGCTCCAGCGAAAGTTCACCGGATTGACCGCACCACCGGCCCACCAAGTGCCATAGAAGGCCTCGAGGTATCGGTCCGAGTTCAGCGCGAGAATGCCGACGCGATCACCGCGCGCCATGCCGATCTTTTGCAAAGTACCGGCGAATCTCGCGACGCGGCCGGCGTATTGGCGATAGGTGTGCTGGCGATTGCCGAATACGGTCGCCACCCGGCCCGGATGGCTCTGCACGGTGCGGTGCAGGCATTGCGTGAGATACAGCGGCATGCTCTCCCCTTGTCTCTATGTTTATTATTTTTCGAATGCGCCTGCACTTGTTGTAATTTGAAACTCAAGCACTGGTGGGCATTCTGGCGCATTTTTGGCTGGAACGGCGCATGGATGCTGGTTGTCATTCATTGACACGGGAAATACACCGATGCCCGCGGGATTTTCCAAAGCTACAACTATCTCCCATAAACTAACGTGGTCCGTCGTTAACCTCAAGAACAACCCACATGAAAATAGATTTTGTTTCCGATGTCGCCTGCCCGTGGTGCGCGGTCGGCCTGAATGCGCTGGAGATCGCGTTGAAGCGCATCGGCGATGACATTTCCGTCACCGTGCACATTCAGCCTTTCGAACTCAATCCCGACATGGCGGCCGCCGGCGTGGACGCAGGTGAATACCTGTCCCGCAAATATGGATTGACCACCGCACAGCTTGCGGCCAATCGCGCCAATATCCGCGCGCGCGGCGAATCGGTCGGCTTTTTATTTGGCGAACGCAGCCGCGTCTGGAACACATTCGACGCGCACCGCCTGCTGCACTGGGCCGGCCTGCAGGATGCCGCCAGGCAGCGCGCGTTCAAGCACGCCCTGCTCCGCGCCTATCACGGCGAGGGCCGCAACCCGGGCGCGAAAGACGTGCTCATTGAGTTGGCACATGAAGTGGGGCTCGATGCCGCCGCCGCGCAGGGCATCCTCGAATCCGACACCTACACGCAGGAGGTGCGCGCCGCCGAGCAGTTGTGGATCAGCCGGGGAATCAATGGCGTACCCGCCGTGGTCATCGACGACAAACATCTCATTTCCGGTGGCCAGCCGCCCGAGGTGTTCGAGCAGGCGATGCGCAAGATCGCGGCGGAGACCCGGCAGACCGCCGCGTCGTAAGGGCGGTCAGTACAGGGTGTATGTGGCCCGCTTCGATTCGCCCGGCCTGATGGTCCAGTAGGGAACATCTAAAGCCCCTGTCATCCCCGCGGAGCCTGCCCCGGCAGGTAGTAAGCCGGGGGCGGGGATCCAAGTTGACTGCAAAATAATTTTCGAAAAATGGATTCCCGCGCGGGCAACTGCCCGGTCTATCCTGAGCCCGTCGAAGGGCGGGAATGACAAGTTCTTGAGGATTCGAGAAGTTCCCTGTCGCGGTAATGGGGTGGTTTCGTCGTATGACGCTGACCCCGAACGCGACAAGGCGCTGCGGCCGCTGATCGTGCCGGCCTAATCGAGAACCTTCACGTCCACCACCAGCGGCACGGTCTCCGTTGCCTTGCACTTCGGATCGCCGTAGCAGGAGGCGGCCTGTATGGTCTCGAGGCTGTACACCAGCGCCACGCGCTTGCCGATCAGGGGCGACTTCGGGCGGCACAATTCAAACTTTCCGACCTCAATCAGTTCGCCGCCTGACGCGGCCTTCAATGTCAGGTAGCAGCCGTTGTCTCCCTTGTCGACGTCCGTCACGGTGCCGAGAGTCTGTTTCATCTCGCTGCCCACCTTGACGACGCCTTCCTTGTAGACCACGGCCGGGGGCGGCGGGGGCGGCGAAGGCGCGGCAGGCGGCGCGGCGGGTACCGCCGGGGGAGCCGTTTGCGCAACGGCAGAGAGCGCGACGGCAAGTGTGCCTATCGCGCAAGCAAATAACAGGTTGCGACTTTTCATTTTTTCACCCTCACGGATCCTGGGTTTGGCCGGGATCTGCACTCCCACCGAACGCTGCATCCGCATGGCGGGACACCGCCAACCGCACAACGATTCATGCGCCCTGGCAGTCTGTCGGACTACTTGAGCATTTTTCCGGCCAATTGAATTTGACGTGGCGCAAGGAAAGTACTTGCGCTGACCCGTTCTACCCTTCCCGTTACTTGCCGATCGCTGCGGCGAGTCCTTCGGGATCGGCAACGCTGACCCAAAGCGTGGAATGCTTCCTGAAGCCGACAACCGTCGGGATCTTGTCGACGAACGCGATACTCAAGCCCTTGCGATGGTTTGTGCCGAAAGTGAGCCCGTCGTCGGAGAAGCTGAGCCGCAACCCCACTGCGGTGTACCAGCGGTGCGGGCCCGTGACGACGGTATGGTCGACGTTGTCCAGCGTGGTCTTCACCTTGAATCGCCCAAAGGTGGCGATGAGCTCGCCTTTGCCGGTGATTTTCACGCCGTCCTTGTCATTCACCCCGAGGACGAGGAACAGTGCGTTCCATCGCCTGTCGAGCCGGTAGGGAAAATGCTTTGCAGTCAAGTCTGAAGTCCAATGTGCTTAAATGAGTGCCATTCTAGCCAAGACCCTATTATCTGCGTTGCGCGTGTTTGCGCTCATTTTTTCGACGGCGCCTGAATGACGGAAGCTGCCGGCTTTGTCGAGCGAATATCGCTGGCCTTCACGCCCACATCGATCTTCGCTTCGCTGATCAACGCGGCACAGTTGCTGTCTTTCTGCTTGCCAAAATCAAGCAGAGGCAATAGCGCCCCGATGCCGGCTGTCGCCACACCCAGCGCGATTGCTGCACCGCCGCGCACCATGACGCCACCAAGTTCGGGTCTTGCCACCGGCGCGGCAAACGGTCCGGTGATGGCGATGGGGCCACGCAGCGAAGCCAGGCTGAAGCCCTTTGACTTGGCCACCATCCTGAAGTGCAGCGACTCGTCACTGAAATCGGCGTTGCCCGTTCCGGTGATACTGACCTTAGGTGTATCGAGCACCAGGTCCTGCACCGTGAACACGCCATTGACGGCGTTGAAATTTCCCACCATGCAGCGAATCGGCGCCTGCTTATCGCCACCGATCAGCAACACAATCGAGTTGGCGATGTCAAGGTTCATCAACCGCAAAGTCAGTTCGCCAATCGTTCCACCGTCCATGATCAGTGCTGCCTCGCCATTGGCCGTGGCCAGCAATTGCGCGACCGAACTGCCCTTGCCGACCAACTTGACGCGGCCGCCCATTGTGCCGGTGTTGTCCGCGGCCAGCCTGGAATTCGGGAACATCTTTGCCAGGTCCAGGCCACGGGCGACGAGATCGACGCGGGTGGCGATCGGCGCGCGCCGGCCATCCATTTCAACTTGCGCGATCAGGCGGCCGCCGGCGGCGCCGAAATCCAGTGGGGCAAGCGTTAACACGCCGCCCTTGACGACCAGATGCGCGCTCATGTTTTCGAGCGGCACTTTTTCGGTGACGATGTGCGCACCGCGAAAGTGGACATCGGCGTCGGCCACTTGCAACTTCTCCGGACTGAAGGGCTCGGTGGGGAGTATCCGGCCACCGGTGGGTACCAATTTCGCCTGTGTACCGGGACTGGCGCCAACAAAACCGCCGAGGTCGCGCATGGTCAGCTTCTGCGATACCAGGGTGGCGGTGATTTTTTGCGGCTGTGGATTGCGGTCAACCGCGAAGTCGCCGGCGAGATCACTTTCGCCGACCGTGCCCTTGAACCGGCGAAATGTCCACACCTTGCCGCTATGGTCGAGGAATCCAGCAAGCTTGTAGGCGGCGGTGGGCGGAATCGGCACGCCGATGAGAGGATAAAGATGCGCAAGGTTGCTGCCTTCGATCGTGAAGTCCAGCTGCTGTGAAGTGAAATGCAGGGGATCCAGCAAGGTGCCCCTGATGTGAACCTTGGTGGCGCCGAACGAGGCGCTGGCTTCGATCGGATACGGGCTTTCGCCCTCCACGCGCGCGTTCAGCAGCGCGCCGCCGCCGATGGCGTGCAACGATGTCGTCAAGCCTTTGAAACGACCCTTTCCCGAAATTTCCAGGCGCGATTCGGGTTGATCTTTTCCGGCGGCCAGCGTGTGAACGCCAAGCGCCAGGTCGATCTTCATCCGGGCATTCCGATACGTCACGTTGCCACGTTCGATGGCGAGGCGGCCGATGGCAGGAAGGTGGAGGCCTTCGCTTTCTTTGCCTTGGGCGGACTTCCAGTTGCCCGCACCGTCGTTATCCACTTCGAGCAGGATGTTTGGCTCGATCAGTGTGACCTCAGGCAGTTCGAGTCGACCCGTCAACAATTTAAGCAGATCAAATCGGAAGTCGAGTGTCTTGAGACTCGCCATGCGGGTGTCATGACTGCCGGCTGCGTTGCCGAGGACGATGTCATTGGCGACCACGCGTGGCTGCATCGACAGCTTGACCGTCAGGTCACCATTGATGGCAAAGGTTCGACCGGTTGCCGCGCTCACACGGCGTGCGATCGGGTCGCGCATCCAGTTCCAGTCGATGAAGACAAGAAAGAGGACAAGCAACACAACGAGCACGAGAAACGCGCCCGCCATCCATTTTAGCGGGCGCGACAGGGTCATATTGATTTCCGAAAACGCGTTATCACCAGACGGTTACCGTGTGCGACTAGACGCGCGGTTCGCCCAGGCTGTTGACGAGGATGGTCGGTCCAGGCGGCTGGTTCATCTGCACGCGATGTTCCTCGTTCCTGAAAGTGTAGATGACATCCCAATAGTCGGCGCGCATGCGGCCGGACACATTGGTGCATCGCTGGACATCCTGGGAATACGCCAGTTGTCCACCGCGGCCAACATTGGCGCCCACTGCCGCGCCTGCGATGGCGCCGCCGGCGGTTGCTATATCGTTGCCGCGTCCGCTGCCGATCTGATGGCCGAGAATGCCGCCGATCACTGCGCCGGCCACAGCACCCGGAACGTTGATGCCCTGGTCTTGAACCACTTGTTCCTGTTCCACCCAGCAACGTTGCTCGGGCGTTCCGACCACGGCATGCACCGAAACCACTCGTGCGTCGTAGAGCCGTTCGTCGCCGCGGCGACGATAATCGTAATAGGAAACCGGCGCCGGAGGGTAACGTTCGTCATATGCTCTCGGACGGGGCGTGACGGCGCGCACGGATGAAATGCGGTCGTTCAAACCCATGGCTGCCAGTGAGGGGTAGTTGCCTGCACGCAGCAGTGCACAACGGCCATTGAACCGGGCGTCCTCACACACTTCGCGCGATTCGCCGACCACCACCGCCGACGATGCACGATCATTGAAGCCGGCGCGTTCGAAATTATCGACTTGCTCGCGGCTGGTGAAAGACCGTCCACCAAATCCTTCGTGCTCATAAAAAGTCACTTGTGAAACAGATGGCGTCGGCAAGTTCAGTTCGCCGGCGGTTGGCATGCGCACCGATGAAATACGATCGTTAAGCCCGACCGCGACCATCGAAGGGTATCTGCCGGGTTTCAACACCACGCAGCGACCGGCATAGCGGGCGTTTTCACAAACCACGCGCGCTTCGCCCGTTACCACGGCCGATGACGCACGATCATTGAAACCGAAGCGTTCAAAGTTTTCCACCTGATCATGGGTAACAAATGAACGGCCGCCAAAATTATCGTGCTCATAAAAAGTCACCGTCGCTGCGGCGGGCGGCGGTGCCGGTACGGGTGCGGGTGGCGGGATGACCACGGGCCCCGTTGCGCTCGCAACGCGCACCGACGAGATACTGTCGCTCAGGCCCATCGCGGACAACGACGGATACCGGCCCGGACGCAGGATGACGCATCGGCCGCCGAACCAGGCGTCCTCACATACTTCCCAGAAATCGCGCGAAACCACGACAGACGAGGCGTTGTCATTGAAGTCATGACGCTCGAAGCTGCCGATCTGCTTGTCGGTGGTCAATGACCGGCCAGCAAAGCCCTCGCGAGCGTAAAAAGTAATCTGCGGCACGGGCGGCAACGGTGCGTAGCGATTGTCATCCAGCCGGGCGTTTCTGCTGACGTTCCGCACCGATGAAATGTTATCGCTCATGTTCATGGCAGCCAGCGTGGGATATTGCCCCGGGCGGAGCACGACGCAACGGCCACCGAAGCCGGCATGTTCGCAGACTTCCCAACGGCCGCGGACCACTACGGCCGATGACGCGCGATCATTGAAGCCGGACTGCTCAAGGTTGGATACCTGGCTTTCCGTGGTGAAGGCGCGGCCCTCAAACCCCTCGCGCCCATAAAACGTCACTTGCGAATATGCGTGCAAACTGATGACCGATGCGCTTGCCAAGCCCCACCTCGACCTGACCAACGAGCTCATCCGCCGCTACAACTCGGGCGAGGGCGGGAAGGCGGCGAAGGCCGGCAACGCGCCTCCGCCGGGCATCGCCGCGCCGCCGTCGAGCGCAGCGCCCGCGAAGAAGTAGCGGCATGCGGCTGACGGCCCTGGCGGCGGCGATCGGCGCGCGCCTCGAGGGCCACTGATCGACACCACCCCGGGACCGACCGTCCACACCAACTCGATCGGAGCCGCCGGCGGAAACCCCTCACCGATGATCGTCGTCACCTGACCCGACGACGCGACCGGCGGGAACGCTTCCAGCGTCGGCACGTACAACGCGGGGCCGGTCAACGTCGCCGACGCCGACGAGCCGCCCTGACCCGCGGCCGTGAGCTGCGCGACACGAGCGCCCGCATCGGCCGGAGTGAAACCCACCTCGACGTCACAGGTCGCGTTCGGAGCGAGCGACGCCCCGGCGCAGTTGCTCGACACGACCGCGAAGTCGCCCGCGTTGACGCCACCGATCGACACCGCGCTCACAGTGTTCGTGCTCGTGCCGGTGTTGCGCACCTTGACCACCTGCGTCGGCGACGCGACACCCACCGTCTGCTGGGCGAACGCCACCGCAGCCGGGTCAATGACCAGCGAGAACGGTGTCGGTATCGACGGCACCGTGGTGGTGGTGGTGGTGATGGTGACGGCGGGCGTGGTCGTGGTCGTGGTGACCACTGGCACCGCCGACCCTGTACCCCGCAGCGCACCCGAGTAGACCAACGGCACCGGCGGATAGGTGTCGTCGCGCACCGACAACTGGCCCGTGCTGAGCACCGCCGCCGCCGGGTCAAAACGCACCGTCACCGAACACG
>JANNGY010000012.1:0-9218 GCA_031404095.1 Betaproteobacteria bacterium
TGGGCATTCCGAGAATTTTTCCTTCAGCCATTCACAAGTGTGCGAGAGAGGACTTGCGCTAGAATTCGGCAGCAAAAAATCCAACGTGGGCTCGTGCCTGCCATCGTCTGAGGAAAGCCAGACGGTGTAACCAGGTATTCAGCGTCCGTTTTCAGGTTCGGCCAGGGAAATGAAAAATAATCGAGTGTCGAATCTGCCAATGATGGCGTGCGGTAAGAATCCTTGGGAAGTCGCCAGACTGACAAGCAATTTCGCGCTGTCCGTTATCAATATGAAGAGCTTGCCGATTCTCTTCAACAATTTCGCGCTTGGTAGCTTGCTGTGGCTGGCGGGTTTTAGCGTCAATGCCGCGCCGCAACTAGTCACGCCACGACTCCCCGGTGCGATTCAGGCCCAATCCTATTTCGGCAACCTGCTGATCAGTTCACCGCTCCCGCTCGTCACCGTCAGTGTCAATGGGCTACCGACCGGCCTTACCGCCATCCACAACGGCAGCGGCAGTATTGGATTCACTGGCGCTCCGATAAATTCAGGGACATTCGACATCGCCGTCGTTGCCACAGACAGTGCCGCCACGACGCTAAACACTAATGTAAGACTCACTGTCTCGACGTCTTCCCTCGTCGGCGCCACAGCCATTGCCGCAGGTGCCGGCCACAGTTGCGCAGTAGTCAATGGCGGGGCTCAATGCTGGGGCAGGAATTACGATGGCCAACTCGGCGACAACAGCTCCACGGACAGCCTTGTTCCCTTACAGGTCATTGTCCCCGGTAGCAATGTCCAAGCGATAGACGCAGGCCTTGTTCACACTTGTGCAGTCGTAAATGGCGGAATTCAGTGCTGGGGAGGCAACATCTACGGACAATTGGGAAACAACGGTTTTGTAGAGAGCCGAATACCCGTGCAAATAATCGCGTCCGGAAGCAACGTCACGGCTGTGTCTGCTGGCCACCAACACACCTGTGCGGTTGTCAGTGGTGGACTACAGTGCTGGGGTTCCAACAATTTCGGAGCACTCGGCAACAACAGTACTGCAACGAGCCGAGTGCCAGTGCAGACGATTGCGGCAGGCAGCAATGTAACGGCAATAGCCGCAGGTCAATACCACACCTGCGCAGTGATTCAAGGCGGGGCGCAGTGTTGGGGCTACAACTTTTCAGGCCAACTCGGCAATAACAGCGTCACCAACAGTACCGTACCGGTTGTGACAATTGCCGCGGGAAGTAACGTCGCGGCGATTTCCGCGGGCGAAAGTCATAGCTGCGCAGTGGTCAACGGTGGCGTTCAGTGCTGGGGTATCAACACCTATGGCCAGCTTGGCAATAATAGCGCTTTTAGTTCCCGTGTACCGGTGCAGGCAATTGCCGCAGGCAGTGGCATCACGGCGGTAACGGTGGGAAATGATCACACATGCGCGTTGTCCAATGGCGGGGTGCAGTGCTGGGGTTCAAGCGTTGATGGCCAGCTAGGCAACAATGGCACCACAAACACCCGTGTACCCGTGCAGACGATCGGCGCCGGCTTCAATGTCACAGCGGTGTCAGCAGGAAATGATTTCAACTGCGCAGTAGTGGACGGGGCGGTCAAGTGCTGGGGCCTTAACCAACATGGTCAACTCGGCGACAACAGCAACCAGCATAGTCCGGTACCGGTGCAAGCCATCGCGGCTGGCAGCAACGTCACGGCGTTGGCGGCCGGGTACAACCACAATTGCGGGTTGGTCGCCAATGGCGTGCAATGCTGGGGCCTCAACAACAACGGGCAACTCGGTAACGGAAACACAACGAATAGCGTTGTGCCCCTGCTGGTCATGGCTCTCCCCGGGGCTGCAACTGCAGTCGCAGCGGGTATTTCGTATAGCTGTGCTGTTGTCAACGGCGGCGTACAGTGCTGGGGCAATAATGACTATGGTCAACTCGGCAATAACAGTTCATTGGCCAGTTTGCTGCCAGTTCAGGCCATTGCCGGAGGCGGCAATACAACAGCAGTGGCCGCCAATTACATGCACACCTGCGCTGTAGTCAGCGGCGGCGTGCAATGCTGGGGGGATAACAGCTCCGGCCAATTGGGCAACAATAGTACAACGCGCAGCCTGTTGCCAGTACAGGCGATTGCAACTGGCAGCAATGTCACCGCCGTGGCAGTCGGCTTTCGGCACAGTTGCGCTGTCGTGAATGGTGGTGTGCATTGTTGGGGACATAACTCGGACGGCCAGCTCGGAAATAACAGCAGTTCGAATGCCAATTTACCGTTGCAAGTCATCGCACCGGGCAGTGGCGTCACATCGTTGGCGACCGGCAGTGCGCATAGTTGTGCAGTGGTCAACGGTGGGGTGCAGTGTTGGGGCGACAACCAACGTGGCCAACTCGGCAACAACAGCACTACTGATAGCTCGATCCCCGTGCAGACCATCGCCGCCGGCAGCAATGTCGTGGCTATCACTGCAGGTAGCACCCATACTTGCGTGGCGGCCAATGGCGGGGTGCAATGCTGGGGTTTCAATGTGAGGGGGGAACTCGGCAACGGCACCATCACGCTTAACACGCCATTGCCGATGCAGGCGATAGCGGCTGGCAGCAATGTCATTGCCGTTGCAGCAGGTGACCAGCATAGCTGCGCGATCGTCGATGGCGGGACAGCATGCTGGGGCGACAATCAATTTGGCCAACTCGCCGAGCCCTATTCGGGCCCAACCCTGCAACCGATAACCACGCTTATCCTGCCGCCTACACCCACGCTAGTCGGCGCATTCTCACGCAAAGCACATGGCTCCGCGGGTAATTTCGATCTGGTAATAGACGCGACTGTGCCAATTAGCGACGCAATCACTGTTGAGCCGCGTGCGATCGGTTCCAGTCACAAGCTGGTATTCGTTTTTGATCGTCTCATAACCTCCGTAAGCGGCGTAATGGCGCGGGACAGCTTGTTGAATCCGGTAGGCACTGTTACAGCAATTGCAAGTGGCAAAGAAGTATTGGTCACGCTGACCAACGTACCAAACAAAAAACGCGTAACCGTCACGGTCCCGCAAGTGAGCGGCGTGGCATCTTCCGCGGCCATGTCCATCGGTTTCCTTGTCGGCAACGTGAGCAACTCGCGGGCAGTGGATGCAGTCGACCTGAGCTGGACGAAACAACGCTCGGGGCAAAACGTCAATGCATCAAATTTCCGTTTCGACTTGAATGCCACTGGCGCAATCGGTGCGGCCGATATATCCGCAGTGAAGGCTAGGACTGGCCAGTTTCTTCCCTAGCAAGGCCGTGAAACTCGAGTACTGATGCAGCTATTCGGGCATTTCGGCCTAATATCCGCGCCAGTACTTATGAGTTTATCAACTGATGCGCCGCTTCTTGTAATCCTCTTCAATGGTGTCGCGAAAGAAACTCAGCAACGAAGAGGAGGTGGAAAACCGTCGCCAAACTTCAGCGGATACGTTGGCGTATTCGAACGTGCCGGAGGATTGTTCGACCACCAGCACCTTGCGCGACTCGTCGTAGGCGATCGACCGCAGGTTTCCCGCGCTCACCTTTTTCATTTCCACGGTGGCTTCGATCCTGTCGTCAGTCGTGGTTACTGCCAACGAGTCCGTCAATGCGCGCCATCACCTCGGGCGTGAGCCTGCCGGCAATTTCCAGCGACTTCATGTTTTCGCTCACCTGCGCGATTCGCGAGGCACCGGTAATGACGCTCGATACGCGCGGATTTTTCAGGCACCAGGCAATGGCCATTTGCGCGGTAGTGCAGTCGAGTTCCTTCGCCACACCGGCCAGTTTGCCGACGATGGCATTCTTCGCCGGATCGAGCAATTGCTCCTGCATCCACGCCATGTTTTTCAGGCTGCCGCGGCTGTCGGCGGGAATGCCGCCGGCGTACTTGCCGGTCAGCAGGCCAGAGGCCAGCGGGCTCCAGATGGTGGTGCCGATGCCGATCTCATCGTAGAGGCGGGAAAATTCCTGCTCGACCTTCTTGCGGTGAAACAGGTTGTACTGCGGCTGCTCAACCACCGGCTTGTGCAGGTGATGCTTGTCGGCAATGTGCCAGGCCCCGAGTATGTCGGCAGCACTCCACTCCGAGGTGCCCCAGTAAAGCGCCTTGCCCTGGGCAATCATGTCGTGCATCGCGAACACGGTTTCCTCGAGCGGCGTATTGGCGTCTGCCCGATGGCAGTACACGAGGTCGACGTAATCAAGTTGCAGTCGCTTCAGGGAATGGTCGATCGCCTGCATCAGATATTTGCGGTTGAGCGTATTCTTCTCGTTGACACCGTCGCCGAATTTCGCCGGCAGGCCCCAGTAGAATTTGGTGGAAACGATGTAGGTCAGCCGGTCCCAGCCGAGCTTCTTCAGCGCCGCGCCCATCAGTTCCTCGGACTTGCCGGACGCATACACTTCGGCGTTGTCGAAAAAATTCACGCCGTGATCGCGCGCCGCGCTCATCAGTTCCATCGCGGCTTTTTCTTCCACCTGGTTGCCGTAAGTAATCCATGATCCGAACGACAGTGCCGACACTTTCAACCCGGCACGCCCTAGTTTTCTGTATTCCACGTCACTTTTCCCTTTCGTTGTCGATGTCCTGGTACGGGTTGAGGATCAGCACGCGCGTCCGCTTGGGCCCCGCGGCAAATCGTTCCATCTTCACCAGTACCGGAAAGAGCTCTTCCAGCCTGGCGCGCGCGGCGGGTTCCTCGTCGAAAACCAGCAACCGGCCGGATTCGTCCTTGACGTCCCGCCAGTAGTCGGGGCGCGCATCGTCATCCTGTACCTGCAATTTGAAACTTGGCATGCGCTTACTCCCGAAAAAAACGGCGTCAGTACATTTCCTGAAACACCAGCGGCGAAATCGGCTCCGAAAACAGATAGCCCTGCGCTTCCACGCAGCCATAGCGGATCAGGTACTCCAGTTGCCCGTCGTGTTCGACGCCCTCCGCGACCACACGAAGGCCCAGGCTCTTGGCCAGGCCGATGATACCGCGGGCGATCGCCGCGTCGTCGGAATCCGTGGTGATGTTCCTGACGAACGACTGGTCTATCTTCAGCTTGGAAATGTCAAACCGCTTCAGGTAGGCCAGGTTTGAGTAGCCGGTGCCAAAATCGTCGATCACCAGCCGAAACCCTTCCCGGCCGAGTTCTTCGAGCGTGCCGAGGGCGCGGTCGCCCTGGCTCACCAGTCCGGTCTCGGTCAACTCGATTTCAATATCGGCGGGCAGTAACCGGTTCGCCCGCGTGGCGGCCAGCAGCACGTCGATCAGGCGGCGTGTCCTGAACTGGATTGCCGAGACATTCACCGTCACCGGAAATTGGTCCAGCCCCGCGTCACGCCAGCGCCGCAGTTGCGCACAGGCTTCGCGGATGACCCATTCGCCGATGCCGACGATGAGGCCGGTTTCCTCGGCAATCGGGATGAAGCGGGCGGGCGATACCTGGCCCAGCGATTCGCTGTTCCAGCGCAGCAGAGCTTCCACGCCGATCATCTTGCACTCGGGCAAGTGGAATATCGGCTGGTAGGCCAGCGTGAATTCGTTGCGCGCCAACGCACGGCGCAGCGCGCTTTCCGTGGCCAGGCGCTCGGTCACCCGGTCGTTCATTTCGACCCGGAAAAAACTCGATTGATTGCGCCCCTGCGACTTGGAGTGATACATCGCCAGGTCGGCATTCTTCACCAGGCTGTTCAGGTCTTCGCCGTCCGCCGGCCAGATGGCAATGCCGATCGAAGGCGTGATAATCAGTTCGCGCGCCGCCACCAGGTAGGGTTGGCTGAGCATATCGACCACTTTCTCGGCAATACGCGCAAGCGATGCTGCCTCGTTGGTGCCCGTCAGCATGACGATGAATTCGTCGCCGCCGTGGCGGGCAACGGTATCGGTGGTGCGGGTGGCCGCGGTCAGCCGTTTTGCCGTTTCCGCCAGGATCTGGTCGCCGATGTGATGCCCCAGCGAATCGTTGATGTTCTTGAAATGATCGAGATCGATGAACAGCAGCGCCAGTCCGCCGCCGTGCCGCTGCGCCTGGCGTACCGCGAAATCGAATCGTGACGCCAGCAACAGGCGATTGGGCAGGCCGGTCAGGAAATCGAATTCTGCCAGCTCGCGAATCTGCGCTTCGTTCTGTTTCTTTTCGGTGATATCGCTTCCGACACCGCGATATCCCTTGAAGTTTCCGGCACGGTCGAACTGCGGGGCACCCGATACGCTCACCCAGCGAATCTGCCCATCCGGCATCGCGTAGGCATAATGAAATTCGCGAAACACCTGGCGCGCCTCGACCTGGCTGCGGTGCTCGTCCATCTGCTCCTGCGTGATCCCGAGGTACTCGATGTCCCAGCGCGGCCGGCCGTATCGCTCGGCCGGATCGATCCCCGTTGACCGCGCCAGACCGCCGGAAATATGCTTGAAATGAAAAAATTCGTCTTGTTCCCAATACCAGTCGCTGGACATCTGCAGCAGCCCGCTGAGGCGCTGCTCGCTTTCGGCCAGCTTTTCCTCCGCTTGCTTGCGCGCGGTGATGTCAAGCCGAAAGCCGATAACCCCGCCGTCTGCGGTCCGGCGATCCGACGCCAGCAGCCATGTGTCGTCTTGCAGCCGCCATTCATAGTCGCCCTCGTCGGGACGAAGATGCCTGGCGACACGGGCGGCGACGTATTGTTCTTCATCCTGCTGCGTGCGCTCGACCAGTACGCGCCGGAAGAAAGCCCGCGCAATATCGGTGTAGGCGGTTCCCGGCACCAGCAGGTCGGCAACGTCGGCATAAATTTCGCGGAAGCGTCGATTGCAGAACACCAGCCGGTCATCCGGGCCATACAGCACCAACCCGGAGTCGAGATGGTCGAATGCCTCAACCATCTGCGCAAGCCGGCCATCCGCCGCCCGCAAGGCGGATGTCAGTACGGCGAAGGGATCGGCATGACCCGCATCGCCGGTGGGAGGAGTTGTCGAAGAAGTCATGAAAATCAGTTGAAGTCGCCCGCGGACTATCCCTCGGCATCGCGGAAGTGCTGCACTTCCTCTTTCAGTGCGATCCACCAGACGCGTCCCTTGGTCTCATTCCTGCCGCACGGCGTGAAGGCAGTGAAACCCGGATAACGTTGGCCGAGATTGTTCGGGTCTTCGCGGCGGTTTCGGGGCGGCGCAATCAGCTTGCCATTTTCCGCACCCAATGGAAACAGCCAGCAGCCCATCGGCTTGTACGCCCATTTATGCTTGCCCAGCCCGACGGCCAGTGTCTGCAACGAACATTTGCCGTCGGCCTCGGCAAAGGCGCAGCGCGTATTGGCGAAATGGTCCGGCTTGCTTTTGTATTGAAAGGGATGCGTTTCGGTCTTGCGGCCGGTGTTGCCTTCCCATTCGCCATCGATGATGTATTTTTCGGGAAGCTGGCTGAAATGCGCCGGGTATTTCTTTACCAGGCGATGGATCAGCCGCTCTTCCGCCGGCTGCAGGAACGCGCCGTCGCTGCAGCAAATGCCCTGGCACGCCTCGAGATCGCAATAATGAAGTCTGGCGGAAGGTTTGCGCGCCCGGCGCGCGGCGGCGGCTTCACTCATGCCGTCAGTTCCCGGATATCGAAGTTTCCACCATTGGTCAATCTACCCTCCGTGATGAGTTTGACAATATCGCGGGCGACGTCGCCCGCGTCGCGCAGCACGCCATCTGCTTTCATGGCGCGAAAACGCGCCACGTCGGGGAACTCGCGCTCGGATACGCTGCGCACCTGCGCCTGCATCGGCGTATCGACCACCCCCGGCGCCAGCGAACAAATCGCCAGGCCGCTATCGTCGGCGGCGGCCTCAAGCGCCGCGCCGCGCGTGGCCATTTCCAGGCCCGCCTTGGCGGCGCAATAAACCGACCATCCGGCGATCGCGCGCTTGGCGGCGCCCGACGAAATGTTCACCACCAGCCTTCGCCTGGCTCGGCCGCGCGTGGCGTTGGCGAACAGCCGTGTCAGCACCATCGGCGCAACCAGGTTGATATTGACGTTGGCGGCGGTCGCCATCGGGTCAAGCCGGTCGAAACTGTCGACCGGGGCGACCACGCCGGCATTGTTCAACAGCACCGCCAACTCGAAGGGTGACGCGCCTGCCACCGCCCCGGCGGCAGAGTTGGTGGCAGAGGTGATAGCGGCTTCGCAGGCAACAAAGGAAGGCGCGATTGAAGGAATATCGCTGAAGTCGACGTGAATGTTAAGCGGTGCGACCGCCGACGCCGGCGCCCGCGACAGGCAGACGACAAGGTTATTGGTGTCGCGCGCAAGTTCATCGCGCAAGGCCGCGCCAAGTCCCCTGGTGGTGCCGGTGATGAGATAGAGGTTCATGTGTTTTCCGCTTGGTCTTCCACTATGTTTTCGGCTATGCGAGCCATGACGCCAGCGCGGCGCTGATGCCAATCTCCACCAGGTCGGCGAGACCGTTGCTGCTGTTTACATTGTCGACCCAGAGATCGTGCATCGGTTTGCCCGCGCCGGCCTTGGGCCGCCCGCGTGTGCCGGCCGACGAATCCGTCAGCACGGCGTTCATGTGCGCGGGGTCCCAGGTCGTGCGCTGAATTTCCCTGGCGTGCAAGGCACCAAGCGCCTTTTCCACGGCCGCCTCGTCGAGCACCGCCACCGGCGAACCACAATGTGTGCAGGACGTGTCTTTTTCGATATTGACGCCCGCGCCGCAACTCGAGCAGCGTACCTGCTTGACTGTCACCGATAGCGTCTTGATCTCATGCGCCTGCAGGCTGCGGATGAAATTCTTCTCGCGCAGGAACTGGGTAAACGCAATCAGGCGGCCATGACCGCTGGCGCAGCGATGATAGGAAAAGCGCCCGCCCCGCGCCAGGTCGCTGGTAGGACTGAGACTCCCTGAGCAGGTGGGACACGCAACACGCATCGCCACCACGTTGCGCGCCGTATCGCGCGCCGCATGGATGCGCTTGAACAAATCAATCACCGACCCCGGCGAAAGCGAGGTGCTTTCCTGGTGATCGAACCAGATCAGATGGCACGGCCAGCAGACGTCGATTGCCACCGGCAAGCTGATGTGCGACTGGAGCGGGACCGACTCCATCGCGCCATGACAACTCGGGCAATGCATGCCGCGGCGTCCGCTCAGGCCAGCAGCGCGTCTATGCCGGCCTGGGCGATCTGCGCATCCTCCGACGATTTCACGCCGGACACGCCGACCGCACCAATGGTCTCGCCGCCAACGATGATCGGCACGCCGCCTTCGAGAAAGGTAAT
>JANNGY010000013.1:0-4959 GCA_031404095.1 Betaproteobacteria bacterium
TACTCAAAGCCCAGCTCCCGCATGCCGGCCGGCTCATAAAGATTGCGACCATCGAAAACGACCGGCGCCTTTAGCGCCTCTTTCATCGCCGCGAAATCCGGCGAACGGAACGTCTTCCATTCGGTGACGATGGCCAGCGCATCGGCGCCGGCAAGCGCCTCATTGGCGCCATCGGTAAACCGCACCTTCGAATTGCCGGACAGCAGGTGCTTTGCCTCTTTCATGGCCACCGGATCAAAGGCGACGATGTTTGCCCCGCGCCGGGTGAGATCGTCGATCAGCACCAGGCTCGGCGCCTCGCGCATGTCATCGGTATTAGGCTTGAACGCCAGGCCCCACAGCGCGAAAGTCCGGCCGGCGAGATCTTCGCCGAATCGCTTGATGATCTTCTGCGTCAGGACGTGCTTTTGCGCGTAATTGACGCGCTCGACGGCATCGAGCAAATGCAGCGTCATGCCGGCGGCGGTTGCCGTGCGCTGCATCGCCTGCACGTCCTTGGGAAAGCATGAGCCGCCGTAACCGATGCCCGGATAGAGGAACTGGTAACCGATGCGCGGATCGGAGCCGATGCCCTTGCGCACCGACTCGATATCCGCGCCGAGGCGCTCGGCCAGCAGCGCGAGCTCGTTCATGAAGGAAATGCGCGTGGCGAGCATGGCGTTGGCGGCGTACTTGGTGAGTTCGGCCGAACGCACGTCCATCACCATCAGGCGATCATGACTTCGCTGGAACGGCGCATACATTTTTCGCATCGTCTCGATCGTCTCCGCGTCGTCCGCGCCGATGACGATGCGATCGGGCCGCATGAAATCCTCGACGGCCGCGCCTTCCTTGAGGAATTCCGGATTGGAGACGACGGAAAACTTGATATCGGCACCGCGCGCCCTTAATTCCTCGGCGATGGCCGTGCGCACGCGGTCCGCGGTGCCCACCGGCACGGTAGATTTGTCCACGACGATCTTCGAGCTGGTCATGTGCCGGCCGATATTGCGGGCTGCGGCGACGACGTACTGCAGATCGGCAGAACCATCTTCGCCAGGCGGAGTTCCGACGGCGATCATCTGGATATCGCCATAGGCCACTCCTTCAACAACGTCGGTAGAAAAGCGGAGCCGGCCTGCCGCCACGTTGTTGGCGACGATTTCCTTGAGCCCGGGCTCGAAGATCGGAATTCCGCCGGATTGGAGTGTCGCTATTTTCCGGGGGTCGATGTCAATGCAGAGTACATGGTTGCCGACATCGGCGAGACAGGCGCCTGTCACCAATCCAACGTATCCGGTTCCGACAACGGTGAGTTTCATGAATTTGCGGGCGTCACTTCCAAAGCGTTCATTTGTTGGCTGATTTCGTGCAATCTGGCCAAGGGATCATTCGCCCGCGTAATGCTGCGGCCGATGACCAGATAGTCCGCTCCCATTTTAATCGCATCCACCGGCGTGACCACGCGCTGTTGGTCGCCCCTGGCATCCTCTGCCAGGCGAATGCCAGGCGTTACTTTCAGGAAGCCATTTGCCGACGTTTTCGTCAACGGCAATTCAGCCTTCAACAGCGGCGCCTCTTCGGCCGAGCAGACGACTCCGTCCAGCCCGGCATCAAAACACAGCCGCGCAAGGCGCAACACCTGTGCTTTGACATCCGGCCCATCGGCGCCATGTCCCGCGACGCCGATATCCGCGAGATCCGTTGCGCTCATGCTGGTGAGAACGGTAACGCCGACCAGCAAGGGCTGATGGCCCGCCGCGCCGTCGATCGCCTCGCGTGCCGCCGCCAACATCGCCCGCCCGCCGCTGGCGTGAACATTCAGCATCCACACGCCCAGCCTTGCCGCGGCCCGGCAGGCGCCTGCGACGGTATTGGGAATATCGTGGAATTTCAGATCGAGGAACACGTCGAAGCCGCGCTTGACCAATTCCTCGACCAGTGCAGGACCGGTGGCGGTAAACAGTTCCTTGCCAACTTTGACGCGGCAGAGCGCCGGGTCGAGCCTGTCGACCAGGCCGCAAGCGCTTTTCGCGTCAGGATAATCCAGCACCACAATGACCGGTTTTCGGTTCTTGATCATTTCGCTTTCCCTGTCGCTTGCTCGTATTTGTCCAGGATTGTTCATTGAGCCGGCGCTAAAGCAGTGCTCTTTGCCTTCGAGCGTGCCAGATGGCGGTCAGCCATGTCGTATTCGGCCGTCAGCCGCGGTGGAAACGTCTCCCATCCGCCACACGCCGGACACTGCCAGTAAAACTGCCTGGCTTTGAATCCACAACTGCCGCACAGGTAGACCGCGAGCCGGCTGGAGTGCGTATGAACCAGGTCTTTCATAACCGTCAAGTCAGCTTTCTGCTCTTCAGGCGCCACCAGCAGTTGCGCTTCGAGCATCCTGTCCAGGCCCACCAACGTGGGATTGCGACGCAGGTCGGCCTTGACGAGTTCATAGGCGCCTTGCGCTCCCTTGCTTTCTAGCGTTGCGCTGAACAGGGCATTTAGCAGGTCAAGCGCCGGGTATTGCTGCTGCAGCGACCCCAGTTCGGCCAGACCTTCCTGCTCCAGGCCGAGAGCCTTGAAACTCGACAATATCTCCTCGGCCATCAACCCCAGGTACGCCGGATCCTGGCGCTCAATCTTGCGCCACGCGGCAATGGCCTCGCGATGCCGGCCTGCTGCTGCCAGCCCCTCGGCATCAATCAAGTGCGCGCGCACGCATTTCGGATTCGCCGCAAGCGCGTCGCCCAGATGCCGCCCGGCGTCCTCATGACGGCCCTGCTGGCGCGCCTGAATGGCCAACTCGCAGTGGTAATTGGCAATGGCCCGCCGCTCGCCCTCACCGCTATTGCGGCCATCGTCACCGGATGGCAAATCCACCTTGCCGTCGCCGATCAAAAGCCGCTGTGCGACGCCTACCGCCCTGACCCAGTCGCGTTCCATCACGTAAATATCCAGCAGGATCCGCAGTGTCTGCGATTGCTGCCCGCGGCTGCCGGCGGCCTTTGCCGACAAGTCCATCAGAATTCGTTCGGCGTGGTCGAGCAAACCGGCCTTTTGATAGTCCATTGCCAGCTCGAGCAACGCGCCGGTTCTTTGCTCAACCGGGAGATTCGTGCGTTCGGAAAGCTGCTGGTGGACGCGGATCGAACGATCGACTTCTCCGCGGCGGCGGAACAGGCTCCCCAGGGCAAATTGCAGTTCAACCGCCTCCGGGTTGGCCTGCGTGACCTCGATGAAGGATTCGATCGCCTTGTCCGGTTGCTCGTTAAGCAGGAAATTCAGCCCCTTGAAATACGCCTGCGGCATGGCCCGCGACTCGAGCAGCAACTGTTTGATGTCAATGCGCGCAACCATCCAGCCCATGCCGAAAATGGCAATTGCGCCGAGAAAAAGCCACGGCAGCCAATCAAATGTCATTGGGATTTGCGTTGGTTGGGACGGGTGGCGCATTCGTCCCCATCGACGGCAGCGCAGCGTCAGCCTCACGCGATTTTTGCTGGAGCGCCCGATTGAGTTTGCGGATTTCGCGCTTCAAGCGGAAGATCCCCGGCAACGCCGCCAACAGGCCGAGCAGCAGGCCACCACCGAAGAACGCAAGCAGAAACAGCGCCAGCGGCGCCTTGAGCGACGCATCCAGATATCCGCGTAATTCGACCGGATCGGAATTCTTGGCGGCGAACCAGACAAACAGGAGGATGACGATGACGCGTAAGATCCAGATCAGGATTTGCATGGGCTAATACCGTGTGTCAGGTAACAAGAGGTCCAATATTGTAGTCCGCGCAACGGACACTTCGCTATCGCATGCCCGGCGAGGGCGAAAAAAAACCAGATGTGTTTCCACATCTGGGATTGATTGATCCGGCACGATCAGGAACTTTCTCATCGTGCTGTTTTTCTCCCCTTCACCCGGCGGCAAGGGGAAACAGCCGATCATTCGCCATGCGCCTCGGACATCGATCCGGCGCCAGCGGCGGCATTGGCGGCGTCGTCGATCAGATCGACGCGTTCACGCAACTCTTTGCCCGCCTTGAAATGCGGGACGTATTTTTTCGGCACCTGCACTTTTTCGCCGGTCTTCGGATTGCGACCGGTACGCGGCGGCCGGTAATTCAGGCCGAAACTGCCAAAGCCGCGGATTTCAATACGGTCGCCCTGCGCGAGCGTCTGCGACATCGCGTCCAGCATGGTTTTCACCGCAAGTTCGGCATCCTTGGGGGCAAGCTGACTATGGCGTGCACTCAGGATTTCTATCAATTCTGACTTGGTCATGGATTTCACGAGGCTATTCCTGAAATCGTTATTACCGCAATGGAGGCCATGCAGAACCGGCGCCGCAAGTTGATGCGGCGCCGGTACCGATGTGCTTTTAGTTGTTGTCGCCTTGCTTCAGCTTGGCCTTGAGCAACGCGCCCAAGTTGGTGGTGCCCGCATTGTTCGGCGCGTCGTCCGCCATCTTTTTCATGGCATCTTTTTCTTCGGCGGCGTCCTTTGCCTTGATCGACAGATTGATGTTGCGCGTCTTGCGATCGACATTGACAATCACCGCTTCAATTTCATCGCCTTCCTTCAGGTGGGTGCGGATGTCTTCCACGCGTTCACGTGAAATTTCAGACGCCCGCAGGTAACCTTCGATATCGCCACCGAGCGCAATCGTCGCGCCCTTGGCATCGATCGACTTCACGGTGCCCTTGACCAGGGTGCCCTTGTCGTTGATGGCCGTGAAGTTGGTGAAAGGGTCATCATCGAGTTGCTTGATGCCCAGCGAAATGCGTTCGCGCTCGACGTCGATCGCCAGCACCACGGCTTCCAGTTCATCGCCCTTCTTGAAATTCTTGACGGCCTCCTCGCCGGCAACATTCCACGAAAGGTCCGAGAGATGCACCAGGCCATCGATGTTGCCAGGCAAGCCGATGAACACGCCGAAGTCGGTGATCGACTTGATGGTGCCGCGGACCTTGTCGCCCTTCTTGTGGTTCATGG
>JANNGY010000014.1:0-7811 GCA_031404095.1 Betaproteobacteria bacterium
GGTCAGGTAAGTGCCGCGCGCGAAACCCGATTCAGCGTCGATACCACGCCGCCCAGGTTTGGTGCAATCAGTCCGGCCGATGGCAGCCTGTTCAAGTCGCCGAAACTCACCCTCACGGGTTCTGTCGATGAAACAGCCGGCATCCGGCTGGAAGGCCCGGGCACCTCCCTTTCGGCCCACGGCACCTCGTTCAGCTTCCCGGTCGCGCTCAACGAGGGGCTCAACCGCTTTGCCGTCCGCGCCACCGATGCCGCCGGCAACACCGCTGAGCAGCCCCTGGGCTATACCCTGGATAGCATCGCCCCGAAATTCCTGACCATTGCGCCGCCCGACGCGACGCTAGCCAATACGCCAAACGTCACCATCAGCGGCAGTGTGGATGAGAGCGCCAAGATTGAATTGAGCGGCGAGGGAGTACTACTGTCTGTGGACGGCGCCAGCTTCAGTTTCCCGGTGGTACTCAAGGCGGGCGTCAACAGCTACGCATTGATGGCAACCGACAAAGCCGGCAATCAGGCGACGGCGACGGTTAAGCTCAGCCTGCAGAGCGCCGCGCTGAAGTTCGCCATGCTTGCCCCGGCGGATGGCACATTCTTTGCCGGTGCCAAGACCACCATCGTCGGCAGTTTTGCGGAGCAGGCGAATTTCAAGCTGACCGGCGAAGGCCTCACGCTCACCGCGCGCGGTGACCGGTTCAGCTTTCCGGTGACGCTGAAGCCGGGGGTGAACAGCTTTCACGTCACCGCCACCAACCCCGCCGGCAATATGGCCCAGGCGGATTTGAACCTGACACTGGCACCGGTGACGATTACGGTGAGCAGCCCGGTGGACATCACGACCACCACGGACGACAGCGTCACGGTCGCGGGAACGATTTCCGGCCCGCCGGGAACCACGGTCACGGTCAATGATGAAATCGTCGCGCTGGCGAATTGGGGGTTTTCGGTTGCGGTGCCTTTGTCGCCGGGGCCTAATGTGATCAATGTGATGGCGATCGCGCCGCTGCGTGACGGCGTTGCGAGCAATACGATTATTATTGAACGGCGTAGCGTCACTCCCGAGATTGTAATTGCCTTCGACGCACCAATGGACGGCGCGGTCTTCATTGCGCCGGCGACAATACAAGTGAAAGCGCAGGCCAGGCGACCGGACGGCAGTACCGTGTCGGGGCTGAAAATCAGCAATGATTCGCCGGTGGGCTTCCAGAATGGCGTGGGTGAGAGCGGCTATGCGGAGTATGAGTGGAGGGATGTGCCGGAGGGGACGTATGAGATTACCGCGTCGATTACAGATGAAAATGGGACAGTGATAACGAAATCTGTCACGGTCAGGGTGGAGGCCGATCCTTTGGATAAGCCGTTCATGGCGATATGGAATGGCTTCAAAGTTGCCTTGTTGGCGGGCAACAAGTCTGCGGCGCTGGAATACGTCGCGATGGGTTCGCGCGACCGATACGATCGAGTATTCAACGAACTGATGCCTGCGATGGCAGAAGTGTTCGACTCGCTTTATCGCATGCAACGAACCTCATTGGACGAAGACGTTGCGGAATACTTCATTAATCAGTTGGAAGATAGCAGCAATCGCGAGCTTGGTTTTTTTATTTACTTTGTCAGGGACGGAGATGGCATATGGCGCATTTCAACATTGTGAAAGTGCCCGCGATGGTGTTTCGCGGAATAGCAGCGGTCATCGCGCTGTATTCACTCGCGTCTTGCGCGGTGACTTATCAATTTGACCCGATCGAAGCATGGGTCGTCGATGCGGAGACTGGCAAGCCCATAGAGGGCGCCGTGGTGACGGCAAATTGGGAATTGGTGAAAGGCAGCCTAGACGGCCCGCGCTATTACGGACAACTGGAAGTGAAAGAAACAGTGACCGATGCCAATGGCCGCTTCTTCTTTGACGGATTCAGTAAGGAGGATTCGTCGGGGGCCGAATTGCGCGAGAGCGATCCGCAGATTCTGATCTTTAAGGCGGGGTACAAGTTCGAGCGGTTTACGAACAACTACCACGATGGCGGGGCTGGCTTGACTCGGCAGCATCGAACGGCGGCGGTGAGTGGAAGTCGTTTGAAGCTACTCCGCGTCCCACTTGCAAAGGGCATGTCGGAATTTCCTCACTCTCAGTTGGTCAATGGGAGATTGGGCTTTGTCCGGAAAGAAATGCCCGGCCTACGTGAAATTGAGCATTGCTATTGGCAAAAAATTCCTAAGATGATTGTCGAAACTCGAAAACACGAAGAATCAATGCGGGCCGTAGGAATTGATCCGCCGTCGCTTTACGATTTTCTCGTTCGAAACAGCGAGTCACTCACCGCAAGCGCAAAAGTAGCCTGTGTTTCCCCTCAGAAATTATTTGAAAGAAAAAGGTAACCCATGATGCGTAGAACCATGCATCCATTTCTGGCTTTATATTTCGCATGCATCACAAGTGCGGCTTGGGCATACGAGCCGATAACTCATAGCAACATGTCGGAAGCGGCGTTAAGAAGTTCAGTGCTTGTTACGCAGTCGTCAAAGCTACCTACCCTTGGCTTGAAGGCGTCAATTCAAGACAGTGGCTCTACATTTTCAAATAGTAATGGGACGCTAGATCAGTCCATTTTGAATCTCATTCGCTTCGGCGCCGACTGGGAAGACAGTCGCGGTATTCTGCAAGCCACACGCCACTTTTACAATCCGGTCAATGGCGGCAAACTGCTGCCGGTAATCGGCGAAACCTCTCCGGACTGGGCGCTGGAAGATCGTGGCATCAAAGACGGCCAGCCGTATTCCTATCGGCTAATGCGCCGCAATTTCTACAAAGCGCTCACCGAGGCAAACAATGCTGATCGCGATGCAGCATGGGGATTGACGTTTCAGACGATGGGCCAGGTCATGCATCATCTACAGGACATGGCGCAGCCGCAGCATGTGCGCGGCGACGCGCATTGCGACAGACCATTCTGCCAAGCATTTTCAGTCTTTGGTGCCTACAGCCCCAGCATTTACGAAAAGAGCGTGGAGCAACGCGCGCCCGATTTCGGAAATTACCCCGCCGTGTATTCGACTAGTGACCTCTCGACCTTCAATTCTCCCCGAAAATTCTGGCACACCAACGATCCTGAAGGTCAAGCGACAGGGAGAGGAATAGCCGAGTTTACAAATCACAACTTCATTTCCGCCGGCACCAATTTCGACAAACCCAACCTCTTTCCCAGCCCGCGATTTGATGGCGCGTTCCGGGAAGAAATTCAGATTGCAGATTTGTGTGCGGAGTTGGGGCCGCCTTGCAACACGCTTGGGTTGAAAGGCGTTGTCAAGTTCTTCGGCAACCAGGTTGTCGACAATTACACCCGGCAAACGACGACAAATTCGCGAATGACGACGTTGTCGGTGTTCGACAAGTTTCTGGATAGACAAGGCAAGTCACCGGTATTTTCCTACAACCGCGCCAATGCAGACGCGGCCGCAAAACTGCTGGTCCCACGCGCCGTCGGTTATTCCGCCGGCATGATCAACTACTTCTTCCGTGGCGAAATCGACATTGAGACGGCTGTGTCAGCCGGCGGGGGCTATCTCATTCGCAATAATGGCAACGAGCCGATGACTGGCCGCTTCGCGCTGTATTACGACGATGCCACTGATACCCGGCACCAACTGAAGGACGAGGCGGGCGTGCCGATCGAATGGAATACCGAAACCTACGCCGCTGGAACACTCGCGGCGGGCGCCAGCATGCGCGTGCCGGAATTTTCCTTGCCGACCACTCCCGCGCCCAAGATCGCCGGCGAATTCATGCTCGTCTTCAACGGCGACATGGGCGAGGAGACTCGTGCCATGTTTGGTGTCGGCGCCGTCGTGGCAAAGCAAATTCACGCCGAGCAAGTGGGGAGGCTGTTTGTGCTCGCACAGGACAACACGGGAAATTACTTGACGTTGCGCGTCGATAAGAGCGGTACAAACACTGTTCAGCCTGGCGAGTTTGATCCTTACGCTGGCATTAGTCTGTCTGATGCGGCGCGCGGCGGACCCGCTGGCAATGTGACGTATAAGTATGCAAGTTTCAAATCAAGCATAGGCGGTAGCCAAGTCTATTCGGTGCCATCCTTCGGCGTGGTTACGGGATGGCCTTCTATGCCGAAGTACGATAACTTTGGACCGGCTCCTGCTGCAAAGTACGTGCGAAACGACCGATTCATGACATGGTTCGCGGGAACGCCTCAATCTGACGAGTATGAATTTGGCCTGGATCTTGATCCATCCAATCCGCAAACACTCTTTTTCATCCGCCGTCAGACGATAGGCGGCGTGACGACGGAATTTCCAGGTACCGTTGCCTGGCCGGGCGCGAGGATGAATGCCGACGATGGGAAATGGATGATCAGCCCCGATGGATTGAGGATTGAAGGATTTGCCGAGACGCTACCCGGAACGTCCACGACTACTGAGTCGGGATCGATTACCACAAAGGTAACAAACGAAGATGTTGCTTATCGCACGATCGTCATTTCGCTAGGTCAACCGCCGGTCGTTTCGGTTGAGTCGTTCGCGTCGCCGTACCAAAATGTAACATTGACTCGAACCCACGTCTCTAGACAAGGGTACGAAAAGGACATTTGGGAGCAGTTGGCTGCGCGTTCGTTACGCGTCGGCATTGGCGTGTTGGGAGGTGCCCCAAGGTATTTTCAAAGTTCTCTCCGATCCGCGTTAAAGGAGGGAGCGGAGCATTTCAGTCCCGGGCCCAGCGAATGGTGGAACAGCAACACCAGCCAGAGAACAAGCACCTTCTTGACTGGCTCGCTTGTTCAAGATACCACGCTGTATTTTTATGGCAGGACGATATATCTCCACGGGGGTGGATTCCTCGGCGGCCTCCTGACTTCTACACCTGCTCCAGGAACAGTGGAGCTGCCATGGGACGCAATACTGGTCGAAGGCGGCACGCCGACGGCAAAAGGTGATCTTAGCCCGAAGTTCGACGGGAAGTATTTGCTCCGCGCCCTGACCGACCGCGTCGAGGATGCTATCTCTGCCACAACGGGACCTGATCAAAATATAGCGGCTGTCTGGTTTCGCAACATCGAGTTTTTGCGCAAGAACTATGCAGCAGATGTGTCTCCAAATGGCGAAGTATTCTTTGCGTTGCAGGACATGAGCCAGATTATTCACGAACCCAAAGGGGGATCGATGCCAAACATCGTGGTCCCGGCAAACGTAACCAGGATATTGAAGGCAATCTGGCTGTAATGCGGGGAAAGAACGCACCCCGAAAGTTCCGTTCATGATTCGATTGCCGAGCACCGCCTGGATGCGCCTTTTCCGCGAAAGCGGACGGCGTAGCGAGAGACGGAAATGATGAAAAATTGCAAGGTAAAACGCCACGCATATCATTGCGAATCCCCGTCTTTTGGTGAGTTCTGCCCTCCTCGTAGTTTGCGTGTAACCTACCGCTCTTTCCGATTCAGGTGACCAGATGAACACTAACGACCTCCTCCAACAACTGGGCGTCGATCTCGCTGCGCATACCGGCAGCGATCTCGATTCCCGCTCGCCGGTCGACGGCGCGATCCTGGCTTCGCTGCGCTGCGATACCCGCGAATCGGTTGCAAGGAAGATCGGCGAGGCGCAGGCGGCGTTCCTGAGTTGGCGCAATGTCCCGGCGCCCAAGCGCGGAGAGCTGGTGCGTCTGCTGGGCGACGAACTTCGCGCCAACAAGGACGCGCTCGGCAGGCTGGTGTCGCTCGAAGCCGGAAAAATTCTGCAGGAGGGCCTCGGCGAAGTTCAGGAGATGATCGACATATGCGACTTCGCCGTCGGCCTGTCGCGCCAGCTCTACGGCCTGACCATCGCGTCCGAGCGCGCCGGCCACCGCATGATGGAACAATGGCATCCGCTCGGCGCGGTCGGTATCATCAGCGCGTTCAATTTTCCGGTCGCGGTGTGGGCCTGGAACAGCGCGCTGGCGCTGGTTTGCGGCAATGCCGTCGTCTGGAAGCCTTCCGAGAAAACGCCGCTAACGGCGCTGGCATCTCACGCCTTGCTACAACGGGCCATGAGGAAATTTGCTGATGCCGGCAACGCCGTGCCGGAGGGATTGTCACAGGTCATCATTGGCCGCGCCGATATCGGTGAGGCGATGGTGGATGATGCACGTGTTCCACTGATCTCCGCCACCGGCTCAACGCGGATGGGACGCGCGGTCGGCAATCGTGCGTCTTCGCGTTTCGCCAGGACCATACTCGAACTGGGCGGCAACAACGCCATGATCGTGGCGCCGAGTGCAGACCTGAAAATGGCATTGCCCGCGATCCTGTTTTCCGCTGTCGGGACCGCGGGGCAACGCTGCACCAGCTTGCGCCGCCTGATCGTGCACACAAGTGTCTACGAACAACTGCTGCCGAAGTTGAAAGCCGCGTATGCGTCCATTCTTATTGGCAATCCGCTCGAGGCCGGTACGCTCGTCGGCCCCCTGGTGGACGACGCTGCATTCAAAGGAATGCAGGCAGCGCTTGCGGCGGCGGCGAGCGAGGGCGGCACGGTTCACGGCGGCGGCCGGGTTCTGCACGACCAATACCCCAATGCCTTTTATGTGAACCCGGCAATTGTCGAAATGCCATCGCAAACGCCGACGGTCTGCCACGAGACCTTTGCGCCAATATTGTATGTGCTGCGTTACGACACGATCGACCAGGCTATCGCATTGCAGAACGGCGTCCCGCAAGGATTGTCCTCGGCGATATTCACCGGTGATATGCGCGAGGCCGAACAGTTTGTCGCGCCTTCCGGCAGCGATTGCGGCATCGCCAACGTCAATATCGGCACATCCGGTGCGGAGATTGGTGGCGCGTTCGGCGGCGAAAAAGAGACCGGCGGTGGCCGGGAATCGGGGTCCGACAGCTGGAAGGCGTATATGCGGCGCGTGACCAATACCATCAACTACTCGCGCGAGCTGCCGCTTGCACAGGGGATCAAGTTCGACATCTGACGAGTACCGGCAGGAAAATGAATTCCGGGCTGTAAGGATTTTTTCAGGCTGACGACCCACTGGTCACGCGGCAGGATGAGGGGAAGGCAAGAATGCTTCCAGACATTGATCCTGCCCACTCCGACCAAACTACTTTGAAGGGCTAGTCACCATGAAAAAAGCATTGCTGAAAGTCGCGCTGGGTTCAATCGTTGCGTCCATGATGGGCCTGTCGATTCCGGCGTTCGCCGACATCACACAGGCAGATGTTGACCGTTTTGTCACGAAATACGACATCAACAAGGACGGCATGCTGTCGAGAGTCGAGTTCATGGATCAAGCTGCCAAGATGTTCGACAAAATGGATACCGGCAAGAAAGGCATGCTTGACGACAAGAAGGCCATGGCATTCTTGCTCGAGTTGCAGATGGGTGACGGCGCACCCAGCGGCTACATGATGTCGAAGGCCGACATGATGAAAAAAGTCGAAACGGCATTTGACAAGATGGATGCGGCCAAGAAGGGCATGCTGAACAAGAAACAGACCGAAGCCTTGCTGCGTGAACTGATGAAAAGCGGCGCTTAGTCTTCTGCATCGCTTCCGGCTGCGGGGGACGGCCGTGCCGTCGGGAGCGGGTAGCTCCCTCGGCGCGTGGTCGGCGCAAGCGCCACACCCCGCGTCCCTGTTGCCGTTTCAGCCAGTTCTGGTCTGCAAGGCACGCCGATGGCGGGCTCCCGCTACTTGCAGCCACCCGAACCGGTCGCCGGGCTGAACATCAGCGATGGACGAGACGCAAATGTCGGCTCAGATTTCCGACGCCAGTTTTTGCGCGGCGCCAATATAGCTTGCCGGCGTGAGTTCC
>JANNGY010000015.1:0-2705 GCA_031404095.1 Betaproteobacteria bacterium
TCAGGCGGCGCGGACAAGCCGCTGCTGGCGCGGATCGAGGCGGTGCAGGGCGAAGTCGCGCGGCTCAAGGGTTGGCAGCACTGGGGCGGCGGGCGGGTACGCGAGGACCTGGTGATCGAGGCGGAAGCCCTGGCCAAGGCCAGCGCCGCCGAGAAACTGCCGGTCAAGGCGCACGCAGATGCCATCGACAACCTGCGCGAACGCTGGAAGGAGCTCGACAAGCTCGGCGGCGCCACCAGTCGCACGCTGTGGCTCAAGTTCGACGGCGCGCTCAAGACCGCCTACCTGCCGGTGGCCGCGCACCTGGCCAAACTGAAAGCCGCGCGCCAGGAAAATCTCGAGGCGCGCAAGACACTGATTGCCGGACTCGATGGCGTGGTGCTGGCGGACGCCGCCAGCGAGGAAAAGCAGGACTGGCGGGCGCTGGCCCGCGTGCTCGAACAGTTTCAAAGCGAGTGGCGCAAGCTCGGGCCGCTCGAACACACGGTGCCGCACAAGGCACGCAACGCGCTCGAGGCACGCATGCGCGCCAGCATCGATCGCCTCGATGCGCCGTTGCGCGAAGTGCGCGGCATCGAACAGTCAGCTCGCGGCAAGCTGATCGAATGCGCCAAGGCACTCGCTGCCGATTCGAGCGCCCGCGATGTCATCGCCAAGGTGCGGGATTTGCAGACCGAATGGCAGCAGCATGCCAAGGGCCTGCCGCTGGCGCGCGGCGAGGAGAACAAGTTGTGGGCGGAATTCAAGGCCGCCACCGACTCCGTATTCAAGCAGCGCGATGCCGTGCATGCGGCGCGCGATGGCGAATTGAAGGCACACCAGGTCGCACGCGAGGCACTGATCGCACGTCTCGCCGCACTGACGGCCGATACCCCCGCGGGCGAACTCAAGCGCACGCTGAGCGACATCGATCGCGAATGGCGCAACGCCGGCGAGGCGCCGCGCGCGATCAGCGCGAAACTGGAAGCCGCATTTCGCGCCGCCCGGGACACCGCGCAGCAATACCTCGCCGGCAGCGCGAAACGCAGCTGGCATACCACCTGCGATGCATTGGCCGCCAAGCTGGCGCTGTGCGAATCAGCGGAATCCGCGGTGGCGACGGGTGAGGACGATCAGGCACAGTGGCAAATGCAGTGGCAAGCGGCGGCCGCGCTGCCTCCTGCGTGGGAAAAAGCCTTGCAGGCACGCTTCAAGGCGGCAATCGAAAAGACCTCTGCCGCGACCGCCGCGGACACTGTCAGCGCGCGGTTGCTGAAACTGGAGGCGGCGCTCAATGTTGAATCCCCGGGTTCACTGCAGGCCGCGCGGCGTGAACTGAAGCTGCGGGCATTGAAGGAAGCGATGGAAGGTCGCCAGGCGGCCGGCACCACTGCAGCCGACATCGACAAGTGGCTGGGTGAGGCCTTCGGCTTTGCGCGCGCCGATGAGACTTCCCGGCGACGACTGGAAAAGATTGTTGCGGCTTTGCGGGATGGATCGCATCGCCCCCATTAGGCGTGGGCGTGGCGTGGCTCGCAAAATTACGGGACGACTCAAGACCACAAGTGTTTGTCATCTCCGCGCAGGCGCATATGCGCTAACTTAATGCGTTGCCAGCCAAAAAATCGTAATGTCATCCTGAGCGAAGCGAAGGATCTCGCAGCGACCAGATCCTTCGCTTCGCTCAGGATGACAGCTATTTTCCAGGCCACCGGTGCCGAATTTAGCGCTTATGCGCGCAGGCGCGGATCCACTTTTCTACGCACATGAATGTTCTATGAAAATTGGATTCCCGCGTGCGACCAGCGGAAGTCCCGTGGGACGCGGGAGTGACAATGCCCGTTGGAATTCCGGCGGGCAAACTCAAGCATTGGCGCGCCTTTCCAGCCACAAATGCCCTGCAATACCCGCCAAATGGCGTTCCGCGCATTGTTTCGCGGTCAAAGCAACTCAAATTGAACCGCCCGTCGCCGCGATGGGAACGACGCCCTAAGGCATGGTGCTCAGCCGTTTGTCCGCATCGACCAGCCAGCTCGCCATCGTCTGCAGGAAGGTGCGCTCGAAACGTGCGCGGCAGGTCTCGGACGCATTGCGCAGCGCGGCGTCGGCGACGCGCAGAACGATGCCGTCGAGCAGCACCGAGCAGGTGGTGTTGCGCGGCACGCGGCCCTCCAGCACGTAGGAAATTTCGCCCATGCTCATGCCGGCCGAGACCAGGTCGATGACACGCCCCAGTTTCGACACCCGCGCCTGGCCGCTCAGCAGGATGTAGAACGAATCACCGACGTCGCCTTCGCGGATCAGCACGTCGCCCTGATAGACGTGCTTAAACTCGCCGATGTCGAGGACATACCAGAGGTCCTCGTCGGAAAAGTAGCGGAAGAAGGGGGAATCGCGCAACAGCTTGAAGCGTTCGCTGGCACTCGCCAGGTTGACGGCCTGCAGGCTCGGGTCGAGCGTGACCGGCGCAATGTTCATCAGCGCATCCAGGCATTCGCGCCACGAGCCATAGCGCTGCGAGGGCAGTTTTCCCATCATGCGTTCGATAACGGCGTCGGCCGCCACCGGAATGCTCGGCCGTATTTCACTCGGCGGCGGCGGCTGGGCCTCGAAGATTTCGTACATCAGTTCCTGCATGTTGGTGCCGTCGAATGCCTTTTCCCCGGTCAGCAGCTGGTAAAAGACCACGCCCAGCGAGAACATATCGCTGCGAAAATCCAGCGGAT
>JANNGY010000016.1:0-4320 GCA_031404095.1 Betaproteobacteria bacterium
CATGCCCAATCCGCTGCGCGCGATCACGGCCGACGTGAATCTCGTCAATGCCCGTGCGCAATTGGCCAGCGACTTGGCGCCGTTGCAAATCGCCAAACTCGCCGGCCGCATCGAATATGTTGCCGAGGAGGGCGGTTTCACCATCGGCAGCCAGGCGCTTGAATTCAAGACCCGCGACGGCGTGACTTCTCTCCCCGCCGATTTTTCCCTGACCCTGAAACACCAGCAGGACGCATCCAGAGCCAGCGGCGCCGTGATCGCAAATGGCCTCGATCTCAAGGTGATGACCGCGCTGCTTGAATACTTTCCGGTGGGGAAAGATATTCGTTCCTTGGCAGCGCGATTCAACGCGCGCGGCATGGTGCAGCAATCGGGCTTTCTATGGACCGGGCCGATCGAAAAGCCGGCCACCTACATTGTCAAGGGAAAACTGTCCGAGTTCGGTACCCACAGCGATGAGGATATTCCCGGCATCAGCGGTTTCACGGGAACCATTGAAGGTGACGAAAAAGGCGGCCGCTTTAGCGTGGCGTCGAAGAACCTGCAGCTTGACGCGCCGCGGATGTTTCGTGCGCCGCTGAAATTCAACATTCTCGAATCCGCCGGCAACTGGAAGGTCACGGCCGAGGCCATTGAAGTCAGTCTCGGCAACGTGAAATTCGCCAACGATGATCTTTCCGGCGAATTCGCCGGGCGCTATTGGCGCTATCGCGCGCAGGGCCCCCGTGCCGCCGATGAAAAGGGTCCGGGTTCGCTCGACATCAAGGGAAAATTCGAACGCATCAAAGCCGTGCGTGTGCCCGACTACCTGCCCAACGCCGCCGCCCGGACCCGCGAGTACATTGAATGGGCGATTCGCGACGGCGAAGTCAGCTCGGCGGATTTCGTGCTGAAGGGCGCCTTGTACGATTTCCCGTATCGGCATGGAAAGGACGGCCTTTTCCGCATCGACGCCCACGTCAGGGACGTCGATTATCGCTACGCCGACGGATGGCCGGAGGCGAGTGACATCAGCGGCGCGCTGACCTTTGAAAACACCCGCTTCGAGGCGAAAGTCGTCGAGGCGAAAATCTTCAACGCAGCGCTGAAACAGACCACCATCGCCGTCGACGACTTTGCAAATACCCCGTCGGTGCTGACCATTCAGGGTGTGGCCGATGCACGCGCGGAAGACATGGCGAGGTACCTGAAGGAAAGCCCCCTGATCAACAGCGTCGGCGCGTTCACGCGAATTGTCGCACTCGACGGCCCGGGCAAGCTGGAAATGAGCCTGAAATTTTTCCTCGAGTCGAACGAGCCGGCAAAAATCAAGGGTAAATACAGCATTGCGCGCGGACGCGCCAGGATCGCCATTGGCGAGCGCGGCACCGACATCACCGGCCTCGGTGGCAGCGTGGCGTTTACCGAATCCAGCGTCAAGAGTGCGGGCCTTGCCGGGGTCGTGTACGGCAATCCAATCGGCGTGAATATTTCCGGCGCCGGCGATGCCGGCGTCACCGTCGATTTCAACGCGCGCGCCAATGTCGTGCAATTGGGCGATATCCTGCCTTTCCGCATGCCGCAAGACGTCACGGGTTCGGCGGACTTCACCGGACGCGTCTTCGCCAAGGGCGGGACGACCGAATTGTCATTCGAATCGACTATGGCCGGCGTCACCTCGGCCCTGCCGGCGCCGCTGCAGAAGCGCACCGATGAGACACGGAAGTTGCGCTTGGTATTCAGCCATACCGGGCTTCCCGCTGAAAGGATCCGCGTCACGCTGGCGGGAAATGCGGTGGCCGACACGCCGGGGACCGACCAGCCCGAGTCGCGAATCGACGCGCGTTTCCAGCGGCGCTTCGATGCCCGGGGGGCGGCGCTTGGGCTGTTCGGAGGTGTCGCCAGTGTCGGTGACGCGCTGGGTGAGGCGGCGACGCCGGAAGGGCTATGGCTCACCGGGATCATGCCGCATTTCGATTTTGATGCGTGGCGCCAGGCGTTCTCGGGTTTCTATCCGCCCGGCGCCGCCACGCCGGCGGCGGTAGAGAGCATTCCGCCCAAGGATGAGTCGCCGATTGCCGGCTTTGATTTCAAGCTGGGCGGGCTGCTGGCATACGGCCGGCCATTCAAGGCCATGACACTGAAGGGCCGCCACGGCGCCGATGGCTGGCGGATGAATGTCGACAGTGGCGAGGCCAGCGGTGATTTCACGTGGCGTCCGGCCGCCTTCAGCGATCGCGGGCTGGTCCGGGCGCGCCTGCAGCGATTCACCCTGACCGATGAAGCGCCGGTTGCCTTGGCAACGGCGCCGGTGCCACTCGTTGAACCCGGCAAGGAGCCGGACTTCCCGGCGCTGGATATCGTCGCCGAGAGATTCACCTACAAGGATCGAGAACTCGGCAAGCTCGAATTGCGCGCCACGCCACAGGGTGTCAACTGGAAAATAGACCAGCTCAATATCACCAACGGCCACGCCAAACTTGAGACCCAAGGCCTGTGGCAGCGCTACGGCGACCCGCAGAGCCCATCGGGCAAGTCGCGCACGTCGATGACGCTGAAGCTCGAGTGCTCGAACCTGAATGCCCTGTTCGACCAGTTCGGTTTTGGAGACCACCTGAAAGGCGGCGATGCCCAACTGCAGGGCCAGCTTTCCTGGCCTGGCCATGCCAATCAATTCCAGACCAGCAACCTGTCCGGCAATTTCAAGGTCACGGCCGCCAATGGCCGTTTTGCCAAGATCAAGCCAGGCGCGGGCAAGCTGCTGGCGCTGATCAGCCTGCAATCGATTCCGCGCCGCATCACGTTTGATTTTCGCGATATCTTTTCGGAAGGATTCCAGTTCGACAAGATCAGCGGCGACATGAAGGTCAACAATGGCATCATGTCCACCGACAATTTCGAGATTTTGGGAACGGCGGCGGACATCAAGATGACCGGCGATATTTCGTTGCCGGCGGAGACGCAGAATCTCACCATGAAGGTGGTGCCCTCGCTCGGCGAAGGCATGGCGATCGGCGCGGCGGTGCTGCTCACGCCCGCGGTCGGGGCGGGCGTGCTGCTGGCGCAGAAACTGCTGCAAGGCGCCTCCACCCACGAATATGCCGTCACGGGATCGTGGGATAATCCCCACGTGGACAAGATCACGCAAACACCGGCCGCCCGGACAGCGCCCGCAAGCGCGGCGCCGGCGATCGCCGCGCCGATGCCGCCCCCCGGAAAAGCGCCATGATCATCACCCGAAGCAGCAGCGAGATTCCGGAAGCGCTGCAGAAAATAAACCAGTCCACGCAATCGTTCTACCGGGTGGCGGCGATCCAGATGGCGAGCGGGCCCAATGTGGCCGGCAATCTCGAGGAAGCGGGGCGCCTCATCGACATGGCGGCGAGCATCGGCGTGCGCATCGTGGTGCTGCCGGAGTATTTCGCCATCATGGGGTTGAAGGACACCGACAAGGTGGCGGTGCGCGAAAAGCCTGGTGACGGTCCGATCCAGAAATGGATGTCCGAGATCGCCGCCAAGCACCGCATCTGGCTCGTCGGCGGAACGATCCCGATCGAAGCCAGTGTGCCCCACAAAGTTCGCAATACCTGCTTCGTCTACGACAAGGAAGGCAAACAGGTCGCGCGCTACGACAAGATCCACCTGTTCAACCTGGCGCTGGGTTCGGAGAATTTTTCCGAGGAGCGCACCATCGAAGCCGGCGACAAGGTGGTGGTGGTCGATTCCCCATATGGCCGCATCGGCCTCTCGATTTGTTACGACCTGCGCTTCCCTGAACTGTATCGGGCGATGGGCAATGTCGACATTATCGTCATTCCCTCGGCCTTCACGGCCACCACCGGCAAGGCGCACTGGGAGCCGCTGATCCGCGCCCGCGCCATCGAAAATCTCGCCTACGTGATCGCGCCCGCGCAGGGTGGCTTTCATGTCAACGGGCGCGAAACCCATGGTGATTCAATGATCGTCGATCCCTGGGGCGTGGTGCTTGACCACCTTCCGCGTGGCTCTGGCGTCGTGGTCGCGGGCATCAACCCGCAATATCAGCAGACGATTCGCAAAAGCCTGCCGGCGCTGACGCATCGGACGTTGCGGCAGATCTAGCCTGCAAATTTCATGGGTCGGCCCCTTTTCGTCATCATTTTCACTCTTGGCAAAGGTCAACTCTGTGAAATCCAATTTGTACTTCGTACGAAATCGGGCCTTCGCGCTCGATAGATTTGGCCGGACACACGGCAAGCCCTGCGGCTTGCCATGTGCCTGCCAAATCCGAGTGTCCTACCGGGCACGAGGAGTCCAGTCGCTGGCCGGCGCCGGGTTTGCCAAATGAGCGTTCTCTTCCCG
>JANNGY010000017.1:0-8802 GCA_031404095.1 Betaproteobacteria bacterium
ATTGGTGGACAACAGGGACTGCGCGACTCGCTGGCCGTTGACATAAAAGTCAAAAGGTCGCTTGGAGAATTCGATCCCCGGAGAAATACTGAACGCGTTCAGCAGGCCAGTCGCGCCCAGCGGCTGGAAAAACTGCGACGCGAAGCGCCGGTCGCGTCCCAGCTGGAAATCATTGCGCCATTCCGCGCCATAGGAATTGACCTGCGTCCGAAGATAGCGCATCAGCAGGTTGAAACGGCCTTCGCCCTGTGTATCGGCGGACAGGGTCAGGCCGAATCGCAGGTAGTTCGGCCCCCACTGTTTTTCCCGCGCGTCCACCGTCAGGATATTGTGGCCGCTGTCATTCAGCAGGCTGTAGTTGATGCGTTCGAAATAGCCGGTGCCGAACGCGCGGCTGATGCCCATGTTGATCTTCTTGAAGTCGATGTTCTCGCCGGTCTTGATGCCGAGCGTGCGCTTGAGCTCGTCTTCATTGGCGCGTTCGAGCCCGGTAATGCGAAGCTCGTCAAGGCGTTCGTTGGCGCCCATGGGCGTTGTCGCGCGTTCGAGCTGGCTATTGCGGTGCGCCGCGTAGTCCGACTCGGACAAGCTGAGGCGGGCCAGCGCGCCGGCCATGCCGCGGGTGGTGGCGGCGCCGATGGTAATGGCATCGCCGACCAGGCTGAAATCGGTGGCGCCGATCGTTTCCAGCGGCGGTGAAATGAGAATGTCGTCACGGGTCATGGAATTTATCGATGCCCGCACATTCTGTTCGGTCAGGATGTTTACCATCTGCAGCGAGACGCCCACCAGCGAAAGAATGTCATTCTTTTTCAGCAGCGGTGTGCCGATGTTCACCACGATGACGATGTCCGCACCCATTTCGCGGGCAATGTCGACCGGCAAATTGCGGGTCAGCCCGCCGTCGAGATAGATCTGGTTGCCAATCTGGTAGGGCGCGATCGCACCGGGCACGGACATCGAGGCACGCATGACGTCGGTAAGCCGCCCATGGTCAAAAACGACCATTTGCCCGCTTTCGGCGTTGGTGGCGACGGCACGAAACGGAATCGGCAGATCATCGAATACCACGCCGGGGGAAACACTGCGGGTGATCTGACTGAACAGGATGTCGAACTTCTGCCCGGAGATGGCGCCCGGTGGCAGGCGAATACTGCCATCCTTGACACCGAGTTCGAGGCGCAGCAAACGGTTCTGGTCTTCTTCCTTGCGCAGAAAACTCCGGTCGCTGCGGGGTGATTCGTCGGTCAGGAGCCGCTCCCAATCCTGGCCGCGCAAACGGTCTTCCAGTTCGGCGGCCGAGGTGCCGGAAGCGTATGCCGCGCCGACCAGCGCCCCCATGCTGGAGCCGGCGATATAGTCGATCGGAATCCGCAGTTCTTCCAGTACCTTGATTACCCCGACCTGGGCTGCGCCGCGCGCGCCGCCTCCCGACAGAACCAGCCCTATCTTTGGCCGCTTCTTGGCGCTTGCCGGTTGCGGAGTATCGGCCAGCGCGTGTGCGGACAGGGTGCCGCACAGGGTGGCGCACAAGGCGAAACATGCTGCCCTGGCCGCTGACGCAGCGCGAACGGGAATTGAGAGGGGGAATCGATGAAAAATCACCGGCGTATTGTAACGCGGTGCGGCGGTGAAACCCATCGCGCGGCACATTCGCGCCATGGGCTGCGGCGCCGCGGGCGTCCAGCGGATTTTCCAATGCCGGCACAGTTTGTGCGCGGGAGCGCTGACGGGAATACTGTTGTGCCGGGGACGTCATTCGTCCCGTGCGGTGCGCGTTCAGTCGTGCCGATTCAGGGCTCCGGCAATAGATGCCCGATCTCAGTCTCGCTCAAACCTGCCGCGCGCAGCAGCTCGCGGCCGTGCTGCCCGCGTTCCGGGACCTCGCCGGGGTCGCCAGCCGGAGTCCCGGAAAATCGCGGCGCGGGCGCAGCCTGCAACACGCCTTCACGTTCGGTGTAGACCGCGCGTGCGCGCATATGCCGGTGGGTCGCCGCTTCGGCCGGTGTCAGCACGGGCGCGAAACAGGTATCGCTCCCTTCAAGCAGGTCCGTCCAGTGCTGGCGTGACTGCATCGCAAAAATTGCTGCCAGGCGCTCGCGCAAGCGCGCATATTGCCGTGGGTCGTATGGATTCTTGAAGTCCGGGTCATTGCCGAGCCCGAGCTTGTCGAACAGCAACACGTTGAACCGGGGTTCCAGCGCGCCAATGCTGATGAAATGTCCATCGGCACACGCATAGCTGCCATACCAGTGCGGCCCGTCGAGCAAGCCACATCCGCGCTCGAACGGCTGCTGACCGGCAGCATTGAGTGACAGCAGCAGATTCATCAAGTTGGCGCTGCCATCGACAATGGCGGCATCAACGACTTGCCCGGTTCCCGTGCGGCGAGCATTGAGTATCCCGGCCAGAATGCCCACGGCCAGATAGAGGGCGCCACCGGCCAGGTCGCCGACCAGGGTAGGAGGCGCCATTGGTGGTGTTCCCGGCGCGCCCGAGAACCACAACGCGCCGGATAGTGCGATGTAGTTGATGTCATGACCAGCAGTTTGCGCGAGGGGTCCGTCCTGTCCCCAGCCGGTCAGGCGGCCGTAGATCAGGCGGGGATTGCGCGCCAGACAGATTTCGGGGCCCAGGCCGAGGCGCTCCATGACGCCGGGACGCATACCTTCAATCAGGGCATCCGCCCGGTCAATCAGGCGAAGCGTTGCATCGATTGCTCGCGGGTCCTTGAGATCCAGCGCCAGTGATTGTTTGCCGCGGTTGATGATGGCGTTCTTGCCCAGGTCGAGCGGGTCGCCCGTTTTGCCAGCCCGGCGCTCTATCAGGATGACCTCGGCGCCCATGTCGGCCAACAACATGCCGCAAAACGGCCCTGGTCCGATTCCGGCGACTTCGACGACGCGAACTCCGTCCAGAACACCCATTTTTTTGTCCAGTCTCAGCCTGACGAGGTTGCCGGCGTTTCCGGCGTGATGCGAAACCAGGCTGCATACAGTGCCGGCAGGAACAGCAGCGTCAACAGCGTAGCGACCAGCAAGCCGCCCATGATGGAAACGGCCATGGGTCCGAAAAAATCCGAGCGGGTAAGCGGAATCATCGCGAGTATGGCAGCGAGTGCCGTCAATGCGATCGGCCTGAGTCGGCGCACCGTGGCTTCGATGATGGCGGTAAAGGGCGCTTCACCGGCGGCAATGTCCTGTTCAATCTGATCGATCAGGATCACTGAGTTGCGCATGATCATGCCGAACAGCGCGATGGTCCCGAGCATGGCGACGAAGCCGAACGGCTTGTTGAACAGCAGGAGCGCCATGGCCACGCCGATCAGGCCTAAAGGCGCCGTCAGGACCACCAGGATGACACGCTGGATACTCATTAACTGGATCATCAATATGGTGAACACCACGCCCAGGAACAACGGCAGGCCGGCGTTGATGGAAGCCTGGCCCTTGGCGCTTTCCTCGACGGCACCGCCGATGTCGATGCGATATCCGACCGGCAATCGGGCTCGAAGAGGCTCAAGCAGCTTGTCGACTTGCGCCGATACGGTGGCCGGTTGCAATTCGCGCTGATATATGTCGGCGCGCACGGTGATGGTCGGCAGACGATCGCGGCGCCAGATCACGCCATCTTCGAATTCATACCGAATCTTGGCGATCTGTGTGAGCGGCACGGCTTTGCCGGCGCGCGTCGGTACCGACAGGCTCTCCAGCAGGTGCAACTTCGCGCGCTCGCCGGCCGGGCCACGGATGAGTACCTCAATGAGCTTGTCGCGCTCGCGATACATCGTGGCCTGGACGCCGTTGAGCGAGGTATTGATGAATGTGGCCAGTTCCTGCGAGGACACGCCGAGCAGGCGCGCCTTGTCCTGGTCGACTTCCAGGCGGATGACTTTGGAGCGTTCATCCCAGTCGAATTGCACGTTGGCGAGCCCCGGGTTGCTGCGCATGGCGTCAGCGACTTCCGTGGCCAGCCTGCGAATGGTGGGAATATCCTCGCCGGAAACGCGAAACTGGACGGGAAAGCCGATCGGCGGGCCATTCTGCAATTCGAGTACACGGGTGCGAATTTCCGGGAAGCCCGATTCGAATAACTCGATCAGGCGCGAACGCAACTCAACGCGCGCCGCAACGTGGTGGGTGGTGATCACGAACTGGGCAAAGCTGGCGGCAGGCAGTTGCTGGTCAAGCGGAAAATAGAATCTTGGGCTGCCGGTGCCGACGTAGCTGACGTAGTTATCGAACAGTTCCTTCTGGCCGTCGAGAAATTGTTCGAGTTTTCGAACCTGCGCCTCGGTGGCCTGGAAGGAGGAGCCTTCGGCGAGTTTCAGATCCACCAGCAGTTCGACCCGCGTAGAGGAAGGAAAGAATTGCTGCTGCACAAACTTGAACGCAAAGAGCGAGCTCGCAAACAGGAGGATCGTCACCGCGATCACCGCGCGGCGATGCGCCACGCACCAGGACACGGTCCGCCTGAAGCGCCGATAAAAGGGCGAGTTGTACACATCGTGCTCGCCTGCCAGGGCGGGATCGTGCGGCGTGGCATCGATGCCGCCGATTGTGCCCGCCAATTCAGGCGGCGCAACACGGGCGGCAAGACGTGCGCCGATCAGCGGAATGCGCGCGATCCAGCCTGCGACGCGACGCGTACGCGGCGTGATCACCGGCCTGCCATCCTTGTAGTCCGGCAGAATGTGATAGCCGAGATAGGGAATGAAAATCACCGCCGCGAACCAGGAAATGATCAGTGCAAGCGACGTCACCTGGAAAATCGAGCGCGTGTATTCGCCTGTCCCGGAGCGGGCCGTTGCAATCGGCAGAAAACCGGCCACCGTTACCAGGGTACCGGTCAGCATCGGAAACGCCGTCGATGTATAGGCAAAACTCGCCGCCCGGGTACGGTCCCAGCCCTGTTCCATTTTGATGGCCATCATCTCGACCGCGATGATCGCGTCGTCCACCAGCAGGCCGAGGCCGAGCACCAGCGCGCCAAGTGAGATCTTGTGGAGCCCGACGTCGAACAGGTACATGAAGAAAAAGGTCAACGCCATCACCAGCGGGATGGACAGCGCCACCACAAAGCCGGTTCGCAGGCCCAGGCTGAAAAACGTTACTGCGAGCACGATGATGATGGCTTCCGCCAGTGAGCGCGCAAATTCGCGCACGCTGTTCCTGACGGCGCGCGGCTGGTCATTGACGCGGTGCAGTTCCAGTCCTATCGGCAGCGTTTCTTCCAGCTTGACCAGTGCGGCATCGAGGCTGTGCCCCAGTTGCACAATATCGCCGCCTGCGCGCATCGCCACGCCCAACCCGAGTGCTTCGCGGCCCAGATAGCGCATCTTGGTGAATGGCGGGTCGGCGAATCCGCGCTTGACGTGCGCAATGTCGCCAATCTTGAATACCCGGTTGTTGGCGCGGATGGTGAAATTCCTGATCGCATCCACGCTATCGAAGGCCCCGCCGGCACGGACAAATATCTTGTCGGTCGCCGTTTCAAAGGCGCCGCCCGGTGCCACGGCATTTTGTGCCTGCATGGCCGCGATGATGGTTGCGCCGTCAATGCCGAGCGTGGCCAGCTTGATATTCGACAGTTCGATGAAGATCTTCTCGTCTTGCTCGCCGATGATGTCCACTTTGGCGACGTCCGGCAGACGCAGCATTTCCCGGCGCACGCGATCGGCGAAAAGTTTCTTGTCCGCATAGCTGTAGCCTTCACCGGTTATGGCAAAGATATTGCCGAAGGTATCGCCGAATTCGTCATTGAAAAACGGGCCAAGCACCCCTTGCGGGAGGGTCTGCCGGATATCGCCGACACGCTTTCGTACCTGGTACTGGGTTTCCGGCACCGCGGAGGCTGGCGCCGCGTCGTCGATGGAAAAGAGAATCAGCGACTCACCGGGACGCGAATAGCTGCGCACGAAATTGACGTTGGGAACTTCCTGCAACTTTCGCTCCAGCCGCTCGGTCACTTGCTGATCGACTTCGGCGGCCGAGGCGCCGGGCCACATCGTCCGGATTGTCAACGCCTTGAAGGTGAACGGCGGATCCTCGGACTGCCCCAGGCGGCCATAGGCAAAGACCCCCATGACTCCCATCACCAGAATCAGGTAGAGCACCAGCGGTTGATGTTTCAGCGCCCATTCCGACAGGTTGAAGTTCTTCATTGGGGGGCGATCAGAAATTGAAGAAGTTTTTCGCGACCTTTGCGGACGACGGTGGACTTCCGGTTTGCACAGGTTCAGCCGCACTTTCAGCGGGACCATAGGCCACCTTGCCGTCGCCCGTTACTTGCGGGTCGGTGATCGGCCTGACCACTTCGCCTTCACGCAATTTATGCACGCCGGCGGCGACGATGATGTCACCAATTTTCAGGCTGCTCTTGACCAATGCAGCATGTTCCTTGTACTGGACAACGGTCACCGGCTTCAGGCTGACCTTGCCGTCTGCGGCAATCTGCCAGACTCCCGTCACGGTTCCGGCGGCACCGCTTTTTACATACAAGGCGGATAACGGCACTGCCATGGTGCCCGCGTCGCTGGCGCCAATGAAAACCGCATAGGCACTCATGCCGAGTTGCACGTTTTCGTCGGCATTCTGCAAGGTGATGCGAATGGCATAGGTCCGCGTGACCGCGTCGGCAGCGCCGCTGACCTCGCGCACCTTAGCGGCGTAGTACTTTTCGGGATTGGACCAGGTCGCAACACGCAATTCGCGGAGTGGTGTTCCCTTGGCACCGGGATGCCGGAAATCGGCAATCTTGGATTCAGGCGCGCTTATTGAAAGTTCCTTTTCGGCCGGATCGGCAATACGCATGACAGACTGGCCGGCGGCGACGACTTGACCCGCCTCCGCCATGACCTGTGTCACGACGCCATCCTGTTCGGCGGTCAGAGTGGCATAGCCCGCCTGATTGGCGGAAACACTCGCCTGCGAACGCGCCGCTTCCAGGCGCGCCTTGGCCGCATTGGCGACGTTGAGTTTCTGGTCGAGCGCGGATTGACTGACAAATCCCTTGTTGAAGAGATCCCTGAAGCGATTGAATTCGGCTTCAGCAAAAGTGGCCTCGGTGGATGCGGCGCTGACATTGGCGTCGGCCGAGACTGCGGCGAGCTTGACATCCTGAGGGTCGAGTTGCGCGAGGGCCTGGCCGCGCCTGACGAGGCTTCCCTGTTCCACAAGCCGGGCGATCATCTTGCCGCTGATTCGAAAAGCGTGATCCGCTTCGCGGCGGGCGCGAATTTCGCCTGAGTACACATCGGCGTCGACGCTCGAGTTTGCGCCGATCTTGAATGCGAGTGCAGGACGCACGCTGACAATTGATTCCGGGTTCTTTGCGCAACCGGCCAAGACCGTCAACAGTAGCGATATGACGACAAAAAATGCTCGTAACATGCTGTTGTAAATAATTATTCTGTGTAAGGGATGGAAATGATCCATGGCGGCCGGCCCATATGAAAGCACAAGATATAACTGACTGGTCGGTAAGTTACGCTTAATGCGCGACTGTGTCAATCAGCTACAAGCGGTATCAAGAAGGTGGCATCGACATGCTTCCGGGAGCCGAATATGCCACCACGCTCGAATGACGCATGCAAGGCCAAATCCTTGAAATCGTCCCGAAATTGGGATGTATATTGTGAAAATCGAACCCGGTCTGGAGGGCTGTCGCGTGAAAATGCCGTTGATGACAATGAGAACGGATCCTGCCGGCGAGGTGTTTTGTCGCGAACGGCGATTGTTGATAAACGTGACGCTGGCCATCGCTACATCATTGGTGATGCCGCGCGCGGCCCTTGGCCTGGCCATTGCCGATCTATCCGATAAGGATGCCGATTTGGGGTTAATGGCGGCACTCGAGCGCGGGATCGTGACTGCTGTGTCGCTGCTCGGAAAGAAAGATGGTTACTGGGCAAACGAACAAGTGCGAATTCCGCTCCCGGATTGGATCAGGAAATTCGAGCGCGCCATCAAGGTATTGGGCAAGAGCAAGGATGTTGAGGCCATGAAGCTCGCCGTCAACCGCGCGGCGGAACAGGCAGTCCCGCAAGGCAAAACATTGTTGATCTCCGCTGTCAAAGCGATGAATGCGCAGGACGCGAGGACGATCCTTGCCGGCGGCGACAAGTCAGTCACGCAGTTTTTTCAGGACAAAACCCAACTGGCAATGGGGCAGAAATTTCTGCCGATCGTGTCCGGCGTCGTCAGTCGTATCGGCTTGGCGCAACAATACAATTCGCTGGCTGAGCAGATTCAGCAAACCGGCCTGGTAAAACTGCCACCCGAGCAGCAAAGGGTCGAGGCCCACGTCACGAAGAAGGCGCTCGATGGTCTTTACTTCATGATTGGCGAAGAGGAAAGGAAGATACGCAAGGACCCGGTCGGAACCGGCAGCGAGATACTCAAGCGAGTATTTGGCGGATAAGAGACGGTGCGACGCCTTTTGCGGGCACCGCATGACTACCGTGGCTCGCAATGCAATTGGAACTTATTCAAGTTCCGCGAGGCCTTTCGAGCGCTCAGCCGCAAACCGCCATTTCTGCAATCTGGAATGCGCCTCTTCGCGCGACATGTCGGGTCCGAACGTCCGGTCGATTGCCCAGAGTGCGGCGATCTCCGCGGGCGAGTCCCAGAAGCCAGTCGCGAGACCGGCGAGGTAGGCGGCGCCCAACGCCGTTGTTTCGGTGATTTTTGGCCTGACGACCTTCACGCCAATCAGGTCTGCCTGAAATTGCATCAGCAAGTTGTTGACCGTGGCGCCGCCGTCGACGCGCAGTTCTGACAGTGCAATGCCCGCGTCGTCCTG
>JANNGY010000018.1:0-2108 GCA_031404095.1 Betaproteobacteria bacterium
AAAACCTATGTTTCTTTTTTCGGGTTAACGCACATTAAACGTGGTTTTTAGAAAGGGCAAGTTTTCACCCCCCTGGTGTAAGCCGAATTGCTTTTCGTCAACGTACTAGAAAAACGACCCGCATTACATTGAGCCTCTGAACTTTTCGGGTACGCCGGACGCCGCATGGGAAGGTCTGCGACGCATCGTGCGGCAAAGTCCGCGAACCGGGATTGTTCAGGACAGTCCGGTTTACCTGTACGCCGAATTCAAGAGTGCCGGGCTCGGCTTCGTCGATGACGTCGAATTTGCGTTGGACAAGAAAGCCAATCTGATTCACGTCCGTTCCGCATCGCGCCTCGGCGTACGGGACTTCAATGTCAATCGCAAACGTATCGAATCGATTCGCGCGCAACTGGCGAAATAACACTCTGTAGTTCAACGTGTACTTGCTTTTGCGACCCGCAACGAATCAAGGCAACAAGGGTGGCGCCACCAGCGCCATGGCGACGATGGCGGATTGCCGGTCCGCATTGAAGAAACCGGCGGCAGTGGCTTCCGCATCGATGATGCCGATGACTTTCCCATCAGAGTCCAGAATCGGCACACAGAATTCGGATTGCACCGCATCGTCGCACACATAGAAACCGCCGCCCTGCGCCCGATAAGCGGCAATGTCATCGATCAGTTTCGCCTGCCCGGACATGCCGACGGTGCTGTTGGTGCTGCCTTGCGCAAAGTCGGCATTGAGTGGAAACGCGGCTCGGCTGGGGCGGCCGCGATATGCCAGCTTGACAAGTGATTCGGCGCCCGCGGCATGCTTGCGCTTCTGGTAAATCCCCACCCAGTCGGCTCCCGTGACCATGTTGGCGCGCGTCACGAGGATATTGAGCATTTTCAACTTGCGCGTATTCGCTTCGCTCTCGCCGCCCAGCACTCCCGCGAGATCAAACAAGACCGGATCCAGTTCATCGATCAGCGAGCAGGCGCCATCTTCCGACTGCAACGGCACCTGGTAACGATACAGCGCATCGTTGGACACTTCCATTGGCGTCGCAAGTTGTGCGATGAAATCGTGAATGGCTTTTTCGACCACCGGCGAATAGTCCCCCAGCGCGTCCAGGCCGGAAGTAAAAAGGTATTGGCGAATCCTTTCCGGCGTTCCCATCATTCGTGGCCCCGGATCAATGCCTGGTCGAGGTCATCGATCAGATCATCGACATTTTCAATGCCGGCAGACAAACGAAGCAGATCGGCTGGCGCCGGTGTCCCCGCCCCTTCCACGCTGGCGCGATGCTCAATCAGGCTTTCAACCCCGCCAAGCGACGTGGCGCGCTTCCAGACTTCCACGTGGGCGGCGGTTGCAATCGCTGCGGCTTCACCTCCTTTGATGCGAATCGACAGCATGCCGCCGAAACCCCCCAGCATCTGGACGGCGGCGATCTGGTGGCCCGGGAAGTCTTTCAAGCCAGGATAGAGCACTTCGGATACCAGCGAATGCCGGTCAAAAAAATCGGCAATCCGTTCTGCCGAGCGGCAGGCCGCTTCCACCCGCAGGTACAGCGTGCGCATGCCGCGCAGCAGCAGCCATGCCTCGAATGAACCCAGCGTCCCGCCGCACTGCGCGCGCACGGCCTTCACACGCTGCCAGTACTCCGAGTCGGCGCGCGCCACCAGCGCGCCGGCGATCAGATCCGAGTGTCCATTCAGGTACTTGGTCGCGGAATGCATGACGATGTCCGCCCCCAGGGTCAGCGGCCGCGTCAGGACCGGCGAAGCCGCCGTGGAATCCACGACCAGCGTAGCGCCGCCGGCGTGGGCAATCTCCGCCGCCGCGGCAATATCGGTGATGGTCCAGAGCGGATTGGCGGGCGTCTCAATCCATACCAGCTTGGTCTTGCCGAATCGCACACTGCGTTTCAATTCATCCAGGTTAGACATGTCGATGAACTCGACCTGCAGGCCCCATTGCGTCGCGAAGTTCATCAGCCAGTTGCGAAGCGACCAGTACATGACCTTCGGCGCGATCACATGATTGCCCGGCTTGAGCGCCATGAATACCGCCGTGGCTGCCGCCATGCCGGAGGCAAACAAAGCCGCATGCGAGCCTTTTTCCAGTGCACAGAGCA
>JANNGY010000019.1:0-2996 GCA_031404095.1 Betaproteobacteria bacterium
AATCTCTTCGGGTCCAATTCCCCGCCGCTTGCGGCGTTCGTTAGACTGGAAGGATGAGTGAGTATCTCCACAAAAGCCACAATGTCACGGTACTGATGTATCACTTGGTGTTTCCGGCGAAATATCGGCGAGCGGTAATAGATTCCGAAGTTGACCTGGTCTTGAAACAGACGTGCGTAGAGATTGAAAAGCGCTATGAGGTGAAGTTTTTGGAGATTGGCACGGATCGAGATCATGTGCATTTTTTGGTGCAGAGTGTGCCGATGTATAGCGTGACGAAGTTGGTTCGGATGATAAAGAGCATCACGGCACGGGAGGTATTTCGTCGTTGCCCGAAGGTGAAGAAGCAGTTGTGGGGTGGGGAGTTTTGGACTGACGGGTACTTCGCCAGTACGGTAGGAAAACACGGTGACGAGCAGATGATAGGTCTGTACGTCAAGAAGCAAGGCAAAGGATATAAGCAATTGCACCGGTCTAACCAACTTGCGCTGTTCTGAAATACCCCGCGGCTTGCCGCGGGGTTATTTATTTTCATTAAGGTAATAATCATTGTCATTCCCGCGGAAGCGGGAATCCATTTTTTCTTCGCGAAACATGGATTCCCTCTTCCGCGGGAATGACAGAAATTATTGGTGCAATGTTCGGGAACTGGAATGAGATGATTGGATTTCATGCACTTCAACCAGGATATCCGGATGCGCCTGCCCAATCTGTTCGCGTCGACGCGTGGCCGCCTGGCCGCGTTTTTCCTCCTCTACGTCACCGAGGGGATCCCACTCGGTTTCGCCGTCACCGCTGTCGCCACCCAGCTGCGCCGCCAGGGCGTGGGGCCGGCCGAGATTGGCGCGTTTGTCGGTGCGTTCTACCTGCCGTGGGCATTCAAGTGGGCTTTTGGTCCGGTGGTGGATGTATTTTGGTCGGCGCGGCTGGGCCGGCGCCGTGGCTGGATCCTGGCGATGCAGATCCTGATGGTGGGCACGCTGTTATCCACCATGTTGCTTACGTTGCCCGAGCAACTCGGCCTGTTCACCATCATCCTGCTGGTGCACAACACCTTTGCCGCCACCCAGGACGTGGCAATCGACGCGCTGGCGGTCAACACCCTGGTGGAAAACGAGCGGGCCACCGCCAGCGGCATGATGTTCGCCGGTGCATACATCGGCCAGATGATTGGCGGTGCGGGCTCGCTGTTCGTCGCGTCTTACGTGGATTTTCAGGCGACCTTCGTCTTTGTCTCGGCGGCCATTCTGCTGGTGACGGCGTTTGTGGTGCTTCCGCTGAAGGAGGTGCCCGGTGTGGCGCGGCTCAAATCAGAAGGACGGGCGTTGCGCGCGGCCGGGCGCGAGATGCGCAAGTTCGCGGTCGACGCTTTCCGTTCCTTCCTCGGCACTCGTGGTGCGTTCGCCGGCCTGTTCATGGCCTTGTTGCCGCCGGGCGCCATTTGCATGGGCCTGGCGTTGCAGAGCAATCTCGCGGTGGAACTGGGACTGAATGACGACCAGGTGGCGTGGCTGAGCCTTTGGAGCACCATCCTCGCGGCAGCGGGTTGCGTGATCGGTGGCCGCATTTCCGACCGCGTGGATCGCCGCAAGTCGCTCAGCGTGTACATCTGCCTGATGAGTGTGCCGGTGCTGGCATTGATGGGCGTGATGCTTCACTACGACTGGATCATGCCGGTGGCGGCCGGTGCGGTGCGTCCCGAAGTGCCGCAGATGCTGCTGCTGGCATTCTGGGCCGCAACACTTTCCTACTCGGTATTCCAGGGATTGATGTACAGCACCACCACGGCCATTTACATGGATGTCACCAACCCGGTCGTTGCGGCGACGCAGTTCACGGCCTACATGGCGTTGGCCAACTTGGCCATTTCCTATAGCGCCACCTGGCAAGGCATCGCCATCGAGGCCTGGGGTTACCCGATGACGATGCTGATCGATGCCTTCTTTGGCTTGTTGTTTCTTGCCGTCTTGCCGTTCACGCGCAAGCGCGCGGGTGATCCCGGCGGCTTCGCGGACGCGGTCGGCCCCGGCCGCGCCCGGACGCTGGCACGAAGCCTGGCGCTCATATGCCTGATCTGGCTGCCGCTGCATTTCGCGCAAGACCTGCTTGGCGCCGCGCTACCGATCGCCAATACGTTCTTCACGCTGGGTTTCATCGCCTCGGCGCTGTTCCTGCTGGCCGGCGGTGTCGTGCTAGGCGAGTCGGCCCCGCAACTGGCCCGCATCGGTACCCGTTTCGCCCCGCTGATGCTGCTGATGTTGAGCCGCAGCCACCTGGAGAAATTATCCGGCTGGTTCGCGCCGGTGATCGCGAAGGAAAATTTCCTGCAATTGATGGAATTCGCCTATTACGGATTGCCGCTGATCGCCGCGACTCTGCTCTGGCAGCTTGCCGGCAAGTCGTGGGCCGAACTCCACCCGGTCGAACGGGTGGTTTTGGTCCCGGCTTGAGTGCCGGCCGCGAACTCAATCCGGCTCTGGAAGCCGTCTTTGCGTGTGCCGTTTCCATGCCCTTCACATGGTCAACCAGGCCTGCATGGCGCGCGGTATGCGCGCCGGTTTGCGTTACGGGCTTCTTTTCGGCCGCTGCGTTTTGATGCCGGGCCGGCGGCCTTTCTTTTCGGCGTCATCCAATTCGCGCGCTTCGGCCGCATCGACCGGTGCGGCATCACGGGCGTCCTGTTCCACGTCCGCCGTTTCAAGGTAGGCCTTCACGCCGGCCTGATAATCGCGTGTGCCGCTGTAGCTGCCCTCGCCGTGTTCCTGATCCACTTCCGGCGGGTCCGGGTCGATCGGAAGTATGGCTGGGCCCGGGGTGGGCTTGGTCGGTTTGCTGGGTTGCTTGCCGGTATTGCGCATATGTTTCTCCTGGAGGACGGATACAACCGTGTATCCAGTGACGATGATGATTCCACGCCGTGGCCGCGGCGATCAGACGAATGCGACTTATGCGGTAGGGACACGCCTACGCGCAGGCCTGAGGGGACGCAGATCCTG
>JANNGY010000020.1:0-4280 GCA_031404095.1 Betaproteobacteria bacterium
TCATCCCCGCGCACGCGAGGAATGACAGGGTTAACAGAAGTTTCCATTCAAAGAGGCGCAACATGAAAGGCGCAACATGACCGTCAAACGCAAGGCGCCACGCAAAGGCGCCGCACCACCCCGGCAAGCCGGGGTGGTGCCGGCGGGAAGGTCGGTCTTGTCAAGCGAAGACATCGATGCCCTTTCGCCCGAAGCGGCAAGGTTGAAGCTCCACGAATTGCACGCCTGCCAGCGCGAACTGGAATCGCAGAACCAGGCATTGCGCCTCGCGCAGGCTGCGCTGGCTGAGAGCGAAACGCGGCATCAGCGCCTGTTTGAAAACAGTCACGCCGCCATGCTGGTGATTGACCCCGATGACGGGGGTATCGTCGAGGCCAATGCCGCGGCCGCCGCGTTTTACGGATGGTCGCGCGAGGAACTCTGCCGCCGGAACATCAATGACCTCAACATGGTTCCGCCGGCGCGGATTGCCGATGCGTTGCAGGCCGCTCGCGTGAGCCGGCAGGATCATTTTGAATTCCAGCATCGCCGTGCCGATGGATCGTGTTGCGAAGTCGAGGTTTTCAGCGGGCCGGTGCAGAGTGCCGGGCGCAACCTGCTGTGTTCGGTCATTCATGACATCACCGGGCGCTGGAGTGCTGAGGCCTCGCTGCGGCGCCTCAATTTACTTTATGCCACCTTGAGCCAGTGCAACCAGGCGATCGTGCGCTGCCGAAGTCAGGAAGAACTTTTCCCGCAAATCTGCCAGGCGGCCGTCGAGTTCGGCGGCATGAAGATGGCGTGGGTCGGACTGGTCGATGATGCAAGCCATCAGGTCAGGCCGGTCGCGGCTTCTGGCGAGGGTACCGAGTATCTGGACGGGATGCAGTTTTCGGTGAATGCGTCTGATCCCTTGGGCCGTGGCCCGACCGGCATGGCGATTCGCGAAAACCGTCCAGTCTGGTGCCAGGATTTTCTCAACGACGCCAGCACCACCCAGTGGCACGAGCGCGGTGTGTCCTTTGGCTGGGCTGCCTCCGCGTCGTTGCCGCTGCATCGATTCGGCGAGGCTGTCGGCGCCATTAATTTCTACGCGGCTGAAGTGAATTTCTTCGGCGAAGACGTGCAAAAGTTGTTGCAATCGATGGCGCTGGATGTCGGTTTCGCGCTGGACAGTTACGCGCGTGTGGCCGGACAACAGGCCGCCGAGGCCGCCTTGCGCGATAGCGAGGCACAAAACCGCGCTCTCATCAGCGCGATCCCGGACCTCATTTTCACCAATCGGCGTGATGGAGAATGCCTCGCCGTGCATGCTGCCGATCCCGGTGAGCTCTATGTGCCGCCGGAAACTTTTCTGCATCGCAATATCCGGGAGGTCATGCCGGAGCCGATTGCCGACCTGATCATGAAAGCCTTTGGCGCGGCGAAGGACCACGAAGCCATTCAGGAAGTCCGTTACCAGCTTCCAATCGGTGGCCAGGAACGGCATTACGAGGCACGCGTGGTTCCCTCTGTCGAGGACACGGTCATCACCATCGTGCGCGATGTCACTGCGCGCATGCAGTCCGATGAGGCGTTGCGGCAGAGCCAGGCTTTCAACCTGGCGATCCTCGATTCGGTCACCGCCGAAATCGCCGTGCTGGACCGGGACGGCGTGATCATTGCCGTCAACCGGCCGTGGCGGGATTTTGCGCGCGACAACGCACCCGAGCCCGGCAAACCCTCGCTGCGAACCGGGGTCGGCACAAATTACCTCGCCGTCTGCGGGGCACATGGCGCCGCGGATGGTGCGGTGAATGCCGCCGACGGCATTCGTGCCGTGCTGGAAGGCAGAATGCCGCAGTTCGGCATGGAATACCCCTGCCACTCACCGCAGGTTCAGCGTTTTTTCAGTATGGTTGTCACGCCGCTTGGCAGCCATCAGCACGGTGTCGTGGTCACGCACACCAACATCACCGAACGCAAGCAGGCCGAGGCTGAGGTGCGCAAGTTGTTCCACGCCATCGAACAGAGCCCGGCTTCGATCGTCATTACCGACCGCAAAGGCCTGATCGAGTATGTCAACCCCTACTTTGAACAATTGACGGGATATACGAGAGCCGAAGTGATCGGGCGCAATCCGCGCATATTGCAGTCGGGCAAGACCCGGGCGGAGGATTACCGGCACCTGTGGGCAATTATTTCCACGGGCGGCGAATGGCGCGGCGAGCTCTGCAATCGCAACAAGCGGGGCGAGTTGTACTGGGAGTTCGCGGCGATTTCCGGCGTCAGGGGCGAGGACGGCGAAATTGACCACTACATCGCCGTCAAGGAAGACATCACCGATCGCAAGATGGCCGAGGACAGGCTGGTGGATAGCGAAGCGCGGCTGCGCGCTATTTTTGACAGCGAACCGGAGTGCATCAAGATCGTCGACGCCCGGGGACGGCTGAGGGAGATGAACCCGGCCGGGCTGGCGATGATCGAAGCCGACTCGCTGGAACAGGCGGTGGGACTAAATGTGCTTGACCTCATCGCGCCCGAATATCGCCCGGCCTATGCCGATCTGCATGCCCGCGTGATCGCCGGCGAATCCCTGCACATGGAATTCATGTTGAATGGCCTCAAGGGCGGGCAGCTCTGGCAGGAAACTCACGCCGTGCCGATGCGCGACAATGGCGAGAACGTGCACCTCGCTGTCACCCGCGACATTACCGCGCGCAAGGCAGGGGAAGCGGCGCGCGCGGAACTCGAAACGCAGCTGCGCGAATCGCAGAAAATGCAGGCCATTGGCACGCTGGCAGGGGGCATCGCGCACGATTTCAATAACATCCTGACCACCATCCTCGGTAACACTCAACTGGCGCGCCAGGATGTGGGGGATCATTCGCCGGCTTTGCAGAGCCTCGACGAGATCCGCAAGGCCGGCGCGCGCGCGCGCGACCTGGTACAGCAGATCCTGGCCTTTAGCCGCCGCCAGCCGACCGACCGCAAGCAGGTGTCGATAGTCCCGGCGATCAACGAATCGGTGCGGCTGTTGCGTGCGTCGTTGCCGGCGCGCGTGGCGCTGGAAATTCGTGTCGGCGACGATCTGCCGCCGGTGCTGGCCGACCCGACCCAGATCGCACAGGTGTTAATCAACCTGGGCACCAATGCGATGCAGGCGATGGCCGGCGGCCCCGGGCGCATCGGCATCGGCATCGACGGCGTGAACGTGGATCCTGTCCTGACGGACTCGCATCCGGCCTTGCGTGCGATGCAGGTCAGGCATCCGGGCCGCACCGTGCGCCTGACCGTGAGCGACAACGGGGCGGGCATGGACGCCAGCACCCTCGCCAGGATCTTCGAGCCCTTCTTTACGACGCGCGCGCCGGGCGAAGGCACCGGGCTTGGGCTGCCCGTGGTCCTCGGCATCGTCCAGACGCATGAGGGCGCCATTACCGTCGACAGCAAACCGGGCAAGGGAACGACCTTCACAATTTACCTGCCGGCTGCAGGCGACGAGGTCGCCGCCTCCGCGACCGGCGGAACCATCGCGCCCGGGGCGCCGGCAGCCGTCGAATCCACCGGTCTGCGAATTCTCTACATCGACGACGACGAATCGCTGGTGTTCCTCGTCACCAGAACGCTGGCGCGCCGCGGCCTGGACGTGCGCGGCTTCACTGACCAGCATGAAGCCCTGAACGCGCTGCGCACCGACGTCGCATCGCTCGACCTGGTGGTGACCGACTACAACATGCCCGGCATGTCCGGGCTCGACGTGGCGCGCGAAGTGCGCGCCATCCGGCCGGACCTGCCGGTGGCCATTGCCTCGGGGTTTATCGACGAGGCGCTGAAGGCGCAGGCCGCGGCGGCCGGGGTGCGCGAACTGATCTTCAAGGCTAATGCGGCGGAAGACCTGTGCGAGACATTTGTGCGCCTGGCGGGGGAAGGGCACGGCAAACTCGCCCTGGCGCCTATGTACCACAGCGTACAGACGACCACAATAAACAAGTGAATACTGCAATCATGAGGGGAGTAGTGTCCGTTCCAGTTTTCGAGGAGGCGTGATGTTTCTTGGCGCATTCCGATTTCAAAAAATTTTGGGCATGACACCGGTTCCAGAGAGCCGCAGTGTTAATTTTGTCTGCTTAAGACGAAAAACATGAAACTCGTCCGATCAAACCTGGTGAAAATGCCGGCCAAAGCACCGACCGGTATCACCGGTTTTGACCAAATGGCCGGGGGAGGACTGCCCCGCGGTCGCACCACGCTGCTGGTCGGCGGACCGGGCTCCGGCAAAACCATCTTCGCGCTGAAGTTCCTGGTGCACGGCGCGCAGG
>JANNGY010000021.1:0-2412 GCA_031404095.1 Betaproteobacteria bacterium
GAGTTATTCGATTCAGAATTAGTGATCGGCAGAAGGAGTTGCTGTGAGATCGTGGCCTGTCCCCAATTACTTCGGGGTGGCGGCTTGGGTTCTCGTTTGCACTTGAATTCTGTTGAAAACAAGTGCAAGCGAGCGCGTGCAAATTTACGCCGGTCGAGTGCAAGGAATGCAAATGAAGAGCGACAACCAACGACTAAAGCAAATGGGGACTGCGCTGTTGGTGACCGGGCTAGGAATTTGGCTCGTTTCAGTGGTTGTTGCCAATGAGCCAAGCAAGGTATTTCTTGTATCCGTCTATATAGGATGGGGCATTGCACTGGTAGGAGCATTGCTGCACGTTGTTGCGATTCTTAGGGGAAGAGGAAATTGACACGCCGTATTACAAAAATGCATCGCCCAAAGCAATTTCTAGTTACCTATCCACTGGCCCAATACTAAGGGGCTGAATTTCACACAAAAAAAATACAGCGAAAGACAGAAGTCGCTTTGCTTCACATCTGTCGTCTCCGTGGTTCAATTGCTTGCCCTCATGCCAAACTCAACATCAAGCACTGGCGCGCCTTTCCGGGCACTTTCGGCCTGTACCCCGCGCCAGCGCTTGAGTTTGCCCCCAGCGCATACACTGCAAGATGCGTGAGCAGCAATGCGCGCCCCACGCAGCAGGCAAAATCATGACGTACAATCATCCGAGTCATTTACCCCCGGATTCCTGATGCGCCAATCGCTGAAGCTGAATAAAAAACTGGCCGTCCTCGGCACCCTCCTCGCGCTGACGCTGACATCGGTCCCAGCGGCGCTCGCCCAGGACACGGTGACGCTGAATTTCGTCAATGCCGACATTCCCTCGGTGGTCAAGGCCATCGGCGGCCACACCGGCAAGAATTTCATCATCGATCCGCGCGTGACCGGCAACATGAACATCATTTCGCAGACGCCGGTGACGAAGGATCTTGCCTACCAGATCCTGCTATCGGCGCTGCGGGTGCACGGCTACGCGGCCATCGAAGAGCGCGGGGTGGTGAAGATCGTGCCGGAAGGTGACGCCAAGACCTCGGGCACCGTGATCGACCGCGGCACGCAGATTTCCGGCGACCGCATCATCACCCAGGTATTCGCGCTGCAAAATGAAAATGCCGCGCAACTTGCAACGGTGCTGCGGCCGCTGGTGGCGCCGAATAATTTCATCGGCGCCTATCCCGGCAACAACACGCTGGTGATCACCGATTACGCCGAGAACGTGAAACGCATCGCCAAGATCATTGCCTCGATCGATGTGCCGGCCAGTGCCGACCTGCAGATGCTGCAACTGAAGTACGCCAGCGCGGTGGATGTCGCCAACCTGCTCAAGACCCTGATGCCGGAAACCAACGCCAATCCGGCGACGCCCGGGCTGCCACCCAAGCTCAGCTTCGGTGTCGAGCCGCGCACCAACAGCCTGATCGTGCGTGCCGATACACCGGCGCTGGTGACGCGGGTCCGTACACTGGTGACCGGCATGGACATACCCACTGCGGCCGGCGGCAATATTCACGTCGTTTACCTGCGCAATGCCGAGGCGACCAAACTCGCCGACACCTTGCGCAGTCTGGTGAGCGGACAGGCCGCGACGAGTGCGGCCTCCTCCCCGACGCCGGCCACGGCCGCCGGGCAAGCCACATCAGTGACGGCCTCCAGCTCAAGTACGGCCTCACCCGCCAGCAGCATCCAGGCCTATGCCGCCACCAATTCGCTGGTGATCGTCGCACCCGACCACGTCTACAACTCGCTGCGGACCGTAATCGACAAGCTCGACACCCGTCGTGCACAGGTGTTTGTCGAGGCGCTGATCGTTGAAGTCAGCACCTCGGTCGCGTCTGAGTTCGGCATCCAGTGGCAGGACCTGTCGGGCCTCAATCGCGGCGGCTCGAACATTATCGGCGGCACCAATTTCGGCGGGCGCCTGAGCGGCAGCAATATCATCGACATCGCCGGCAACGTGTCGGGTGTGGGCACCGGCCTCAACCTAGGCCTCATTCGCGGCATGCTCAAACTGCCCAACGGTACCGAGGTGCTGAATCTTGCCGCGCTCGCCCGCGCGCTCGAATCCGACCAGAAGAACAACGTGCTGTCCACGCCCAACATCCTCACCCTGGACAACGAGGAAGCCAAGATCGTGGTCGGCCAGAATGTGCCCTTCGTCACCGTCAGCTATACGCAGACCAGCAACGCCTCCACCAATCCGTTCCAGACCATCGAACGCAAGGATGTCGGCCTGACCCTGAGAGTGACCCCGCAGGTCGCAGAGGGCGGCACGGTGAAGCTGAAGGTTTATCAGGAAGTATCTTCGGTGGTGTTGTCCACGGCCAGCATCAAGTCCGCCGACCTGATCACCAACAAGCGCTCGATCGAAAACACCGTGCTGGTCGACGATGG
>JANNGY010000022.1:0-19736 GCA_031404095.1 Betaproteobacteria bacterium
CGGATAGTGGCGGCACGGAATCCACGCCTGCCAATGTCAATGTCTCCGCGCGCCGCTGCCGCGCCGGTGGGCGAGAAAGCGCGAGATCTGCGGTGGAATCTCCAGGTTGGACTTGAGAGCCCCGGCGAGGATGCCAAAAACGAAGAACAGGATTGCAGGGTCAAGGATGCTTTGCATGGACCGCGTCGAAGGAAGGGTGCAACAGTCTACGTGTTTGTGTCGCCCCCATGCGGGTGTCCGACTGTTACCCGTTGCGGAATTGGCACCCTCACGCCTTGACCAGCGCTACCGGCTCCCCCCGCGTCTTCCACAGCGAGACGATGACACCACCGAAGATCAAGCCAAAGGTCACGCTCAACGAGATGACCGGCGGTATCTTGCCGATGATTCCGACCAGGAAAATTTTCGTGCCGATGAACACGAGCACCAGCGCCAGGGCGTACTTCAGATACTTGAAGCGATGGATCATCGCCGCCAAGGCGAAGTACAAGGCACGCAGACCGAGGATCGCGAAAATGTTGCTCGTGTAGACAATGAACGGGTCGCTGGTGATGGCAAATATTGCCGGCACCGAATCGACGGCGAACACCAGATCGACGAACTCGACCAGACACAGCGCCAGAAACAGCGGCGTGCCCGAGCGAACCATCTCGCCGGTCACCGGATCCGCATGGCGCACGAAGAATGCGTTGCCGTGTATCTCCGGGGTGACCCGCATCCGCTTTCGCAGGAACTTCAGCAGCGGGTTGTTGGCGATGTCGGGCATATGGTCGGCGATGATCCACATTTTGATGCCGGTGAATACCAGAAATGCGCCGAATAGATAGAGTATCCAACTGAACTGACTGACCAATGTCGCACCTGCCGCGATCATGATCGCGCGCAGCACGATTACGCCGAGGATGCCCCAGAACAGTACCCGATGTTGATACTGACGGGGAATCGCGAAGTAACTGAAAATCAGCGCGATAACGAACACGTTGTCCATCGACAGCGATTTCTCGATCAGGAAGCCGGTGAAATATTCGGTGCCGCTTTGCGCGCCCAGGTACCACCATACCCAGGCGCCGAACAGTAGCGCGATGCTGATATAACCGCCGGATAGTGCCAGGCTTTCCGTGACGCCGATTTCGCGGTCATCCTTGTGCAACACCCCCAAATCGAGCGCGAGCAGCGTGACGACGATACCCGCGAAGACGAGCCAGACCCAGGCGGCCTTGCCGAGGAGGGGGAAGTACAGGAGTTCAAGAGTGGTTTCCACGCAGCGGCTCTTTAAAGGGTTTCCAGGAATTAGACGAGCCAGGCGGCGGTCAGCATGCTGCCCGCGCCGACGGCCGCGAGCAATTTGGCGTCACGCCGGTTGTCGTTGGCATATTCGCGCCACGCCGAGTAAAGTACGATGGCCGCAATCAGTCCGATGGCAAGCGCGTAGTTAGACACGATAGGCCTCCAGCCGCGATGCCCGCAATCCACTCTCGAGCGGCTGTCTCCAACGGTCAACCGCGGCCGCCAAAAAGCCGGCCTCGTTCGCGGTCACACGCTCGTCGGCCGCGATTACGATGGCGCACAGCCGCAGAACCTTGGAGCGCAAGTAGGGGTCGTCGACTTCCGCCATCAATGCGGTCAGCGTGCCGGAATCGACTCGGCACGCCACCTCCCAGTTGTGATGCGAGCAGCTGAGCAAATCCTCGCACAGGGAACGCACGATGGCGTGCAACTCCAAGGTTCGCAGCCCGAGTTGCGCGTGAGCATCCACGCCGTCGAGCGCATCGATCTCCGATTTGCAAAGGTGGCCATCGGCCAGCATCGCCAGCACGACGATGCGGGCGGCCGCTTGCGGGCTGTTGTTTGGGTAGGTACGCAAAATATTGCTCCTTGTAGGGGTGGGAAACGTCAATCGAATATCTCGCTCAGCCAGGACTTGCGCCGCCGAGGGTGGTACCGGTGTTTGTCGCGGTCATCCGAGTCCGGGTAATCATTGCCCGACTGCTGCGAAATGCCGCGGTTGGGCTCGGGTGCCGCGGCACGTTCGATCAATTTGTCGAGTTCGCCGCGATCCAGCCACACGCCCCGGCACAGCGGGCAATAGTCGATCTCGACGCCTTGGCGATCGGCCATTGTCAGCACGGCGTCAGGGCAGGAAGGACATTTCATGAATTTCTCCTTGTGGGCACTTATTCTTCCGGCCCGCCGATGCCGAACAGGCTAAGCAGGCTGGTGAAGAGGTTGAAGATGGAAACGTACAGACCCACCGTGGCCAGTACGTAATTGGTTTCGCCGCCATGAATGATGCGGCTGGTTTCAAACAGAATCAGGCCCGCCGACAGCAGTGCGACCATGGCCGATACCGCCAGCCCGAGAGCCGGCATTTGCAGGAACACGGCAGCGAGGCCCGCGAGAATCGCGATGACGAGTCCGGCAAACAGAAAGCCTCCCATGAGGCTGAAATCGCGCCGCGTCGTCAGCACCCAGGCCGACAGCGCAAGAAACGTCACCCCCGTCGCGGCAAGGGCCATCGCGACAACCCGCGCGCCGCCGGGTAGCGACAGCGATTGCGAGAGCATGGGGCCGAGCGTGTAACCCATGAAACCGGTGAGCGCGAACACCGCCGGCAGTGCCCAGACGCTGTTCTTCTGCTTGTAGACGACGAAGAGCAGTCCGAAGTACCCCGCCAGCGTGAGCAGGATGCCCGGCGCCGGCAGCTTCAGTGCCACGCTCGCCGCCGCGACGACCGCACTGAACAGCAGCGTCATCGCCAGCAACGCATAGGTATTTCGCAGAACGCGAACGGCGCCGGCCGCGGTTATCGGCGAGGGCGCATCGACGACGACGCTCGGGTAGGTGCGCGTCGAGTCCAACGGGACAGTCTTGGCAATATGTTCCATGTCGTCTTTTTCCCTGGTTAGCGTTCAATGTCGATCGCGGGATGGCGGGACCGTTCGCGGTCGCGACCGCGCCGCCAATTGCGCAAAAGTACCTGGGCCGCACGCGCTAGCGCGCCTTCGAGCGCGGAACGCCAGTCGCGGGCCATCGAAGTGATCGCCACGGTGCCGGCATGGTCGGTTTTAAGTTCCAGATGGCAACACTTGTCCACGCCGCCGCGCGGTCCGTTGACATCCGACAACCGCACCTTGGCGCGCGGTATCAGCCATGCGAGACGGCGCATCACGAAACGCACCCGCCTCACGGCCAGCTCGCGCAGTTGCGCGCCGTCCGGATCGCGGGATTCAAAAATCACTTGCATTGCAGGCCTCCTTTGGTTGAAACGTGACCGAAAGATACAGTGCCATGAGCTTCCGAAAAAGCAGATAATAGCGAAGTGATAGTTCTGAAAAACCGGACCATGAGCCTTAACTTCAGCTACCGGCATCTCTACTACTTCTGGGTCGTCGCCAAGGAGGGCGGTATTACCCGCGCGGCGGCCCGGCTTGGCATGGCGGTGCAAACCGTGAGCACGCAGGTGCGTGAATTGGAGCGCTCGCTCGGGTATGCCCTGCTCAAACCGGCGGGCCGCGGACTCGTGCTGACCGAGGCCGGCAAGGCGGCGATGCGACAGGCCGATCAGATATTTCAACTGGGCGAGCAACTGCCGGCGGTGATTCGGGACGCGGTCAGCTTGCCGGTTTTGCATCTGGCTGTCGGGATTTCCGACGGCTTGCCGAAACTTGTGGTCCGGCGCCTGCTGCAGCCCGTGATGCACGAATCAAACCTGCGGTTACTGTGTCACGAGGATGAGTTTGAGGATTTGCTGGGGGACCTGGCGCTGCACAGGCTCGACATGGTGCTTGCCGACCGGGCCCCGCCACGCAATCCAAATCTCAAGGTTTTCAGCCACTCGTTGGGATCGTCGGCGCTCGCCTGGTACGCCTCGACGTCGCTGTACGCAGCTGCGCGGAAATCGTTTCCGCAATCTCTGGCGAAGGTGCCGGTTCTCTTGCCGACGACCCACGTCGCGGTGCGTGTCAGGCTGGATCAATGGTTCGAGCGGATGTCTGTCACGCCAAACGTCGTGGGCGAGTTCGAAGACAGTGCATTGCTCAAGACCTTTGGTTCAAGTGGCATGGGCGTATTTCCGGCCGCTGAATTGATAAGTGACGAACTGATTGCCCAGTACAAGGTCAGGCGGGTCGCGCCCTGCGACGGGGTGGAGGAGCACTTTTTTCTGATCGTTGCGGAGAAAAAGGTACAGCATCCGTTGACGCAGCGATTGCTGCTCGCGCCGCGGTAGCGTCAGCGTCTCATTTCGCCATTCGATGCGGCAACGGCAAGGGGCGCAGACGATTTCATCGAGACTCATTTGTGGGAACAAGCAATTCAGTGAACAAGTGCCGGGCAACCGAACGCGTAGCGGCGAATGTTTCGCTTGCATCGGCCCGCGCGACATGCGAAAGGCTGCCAATCAGTGGTGCATCGATCATGCGCGTCAGCGTCGCCAGGTTTTCTTCATGTGCGCTCATGATTTCCCCCGGCGTATTGGCGACCCATCCGGCCAGCGTGAGCCCGCGCGATCGAATCGCCTCCTGCGTCAGTAATGCGTGATTCAGGCAGCCGAGACGCATGCCGACCACCAGGATGACCCCCAACTGCAAGGCGGCCGGAATCAGCGCCATCGATTCGCTGTCCGACAACGGCACCAGAAATCCGCCGGCGCCCTCGACGATGACCACATCGGCGCCGCTGGCGAGATTGCGATAGGCGGCCTGAATCACGGCCAGGTCGATGACAACGCCTTCATGCCTGGCGGCGATGTGCGGTGCGATCGCCTCCTTGAAGCAATAGGGGTTGACGATGTTTGGCGGATAACGATGGCCGGTCGCCTCCAGGAGCATTGCCACGTCTTCATTCATCGGCTCGGCATCGATGTCGATCGTGCCCGCAGACACCGGCTTCATCGGCGCCACCGTCAGGCCGCGTTGTTGCAAGGCATGAATCAACGCGCAGGCCACAAAGGTCTTGCCCACGCCGGTATCGGTGCCGGTGATAAAAAATCCGTTCATGGCTCGCGCTTTCCTTGGCCGAGCATGCGCTTGAATTCGGCAAGGTCGATCTGCTGCGCGCCCTCGACAGTCTTGCGTTTGCTGAATTCGGGTTTCCAGGCGTGACCATAAACGACCTCGTAGGTCGCGGGCAAGCGACCATCGCGGCGAAATGCCTCATAGGCATCGACCATACGCTGCCAGCGCTGGCGGCCCATCAGCCCGGTGGCGCGGCCCGGCAGCACGTTGTGCGCGCCGATGCCTTTCAGCTCGCGCAGCAGCGGCTTCAGGTCGGTGTAGGTGAGGGTGACGATTTCCTGGTCCATGACCGGATCGGCAAAGCCGGCATGGACGAGGATGTCGCCGATGTCGTGCATGTCCGGAAAAGTATTGACGTGCGGCGCGTCGTCGGCGGCCTTGAAGGCGGCGCGCAGTTCCTTCAGCGTGTCCGGGCCAAACGTGGTGAACATGAACAGGCCCCTTGGCGCCAGTACGCGTGACGCTTCACGGGCAACCCGCTCGGGATCGCACCACTGCAACGCCAGGTTCGACAGCGCGAGATCGATGCTGTCAGCGGCCAGCGGCAGGGCTTCGGCATCGGCGCAGAGATAGCACGACGCCGGCAATTTGCCGAACAGGCGCTTGAGCAGCGAGGGATTGCCGGCCTTCTGGCGCGCATGGGATAGCATGGCGGGCGCGATGTCGAGCGCGACCAGGTCGGCGTCGGGGTAGTGCTCGCGTATGCGCTGCGTGGCATAGCCGGTGCCGCTGCCGATATCGAGTACCCGGCGAGGAGCCGCCTTGATGTATTGCAGGCGCTCGAACAGGCGCGCGCCAATCTCCCGCTGCAGGAAAGCATGCTCGTCATAGGTCCGGGCCGAGGCACCAAAGGACTCGCGGACGTCGCGTTTGGCGGGTAATGGGAGGGAGCGCAAAGTCATGAATTCATTTCGCGAGGAACGACAGCAGATGATCCACGAAAATGTCGCGATGCGACAGAAATGGCGCGTGAGCCGCGTGCTCGATCAGGCAATAGGTGCTGGCGGGCAGGTGGTCTGCCAGCCACTGCGCGGCCGCGACGCTGGTGAGTGCATCGTGATCTCCCTGAATCACCAGGGCCGGTGCTTTGATGCGCGGGACCAGGTGGCGGATATCGCTTGCCCGCAGGATGTCGAGGCTGGCGGAAAGGCCGGTGATCGACGGCGCGCCGTGCGCGCCCACGGCAAGGTGCAACTTGCGCACCACGTCGCGCATGGCCGGTTGATTTAGCGCCTGCAATGCCAGGAAATTGCGAATCGTGGCCAGGTAATTCACCGAAAGTCGCGTGGCAAAATCCGCCAGCACTTCGGGCTGCTTGGCGTGCGGCCAATCGTCACCGCTGACGAAGCGCGGTGTGGTGCAGACCGTGACCAGCTTGTCGATGCGAGCCGGGTAGCGGTCGGCGAGCGCCAGCGCGGTGTGTCCACCCAGCGACCAGCCCAGCAGATGCGATCTCGTCGGCATGGCATGCGCCACCGCATCAACAAAGGCATCGAGCGTGGTCACCGGCGCGCCGTGCGAACGGCCGTGGCCGGGGAGGTCGATGATATGCAGGGTGTAGCACTCGGCAAGCGCGTCCCGAACCCCACGCCATACGGCGCCGTTGAGACCCCAGCCGTGGAGCAGGGTGAGGTTGGGACCTTTGCCGGTCACGTCGACGAAGACGGTCATTGTCGACGGCTTCCGTCGAGAGGGAAGGTCGGGCTGGGGGGTGAAGCAGGGAATTCGGCAAGCAAGCTTGCCGCCTGCTGAACGGTTGCCCGCTGTATCGGGCAACGCGCACTGCAAGTGCGGCGGTTAAAGGAAGAGAACATGATCAGTCAACCTCAACCGCGCAACAACTGGACTTCCAGATCCGTGATCGCCGTGATCAAATCGAACAGATCCTCCACCGTGTGCGACGCACTGAGCGACACCCGCAGCCGCGCGGTGCCCTTGGGCACCGTCGGCGGGCGAATGGCGGGCACGAACATGTGGCGTTCGCGCAGCGCTTCGGCAAAGGCGACGGTGGTGGTGTTGTCGCCGATCAGGACCGGCTGGATGGCCGTCTGCGAAAAAGGCAATTTCGCAAATTGCAGCTTCAGCGAATCGCCAAAAAAATCGATCAGCGTGCGCAGGTGCGTGAGCCGTTCGCGTTCTTCCTGCATCACCGCGAGGCTTGCCTGCATCGCGGCGGCAATCGCCGGCGGCGTGGCGGTGGTAAAAATATAGCTGCGCGCCGACTGCAATATCCATTCGATGATGTCCTCATGGCCGGCGACGAACGCGCCATAACCGCCGGCCGCCTTGCCCAGCGTGGCCATGTAAACGATGCGTTCGCTCGCCTTTTCTTTCAGCAGGTTGAAGTGCTCCAGCACGCCCTTGCCGCGATAGCCGAGCACGCCGAATCCGTGCGCGTCATCGATCACCAGCAGTGCGTCATGGCGCTCGGCCAGTTGCAACATCTCCGGCAGCGCCGCGATGTCGCCATCCATGCTGAACACGGCGTCGGTGACGATCAGTTTGCGGCCTCCGTCCTTAGTGGCCGCGAGCAGCGCTTCGAGCTTCACCAGGTTGGCGTGCGGGTAGCGCTTGAATGTCGCGCGCGACAACAGGGCGCCGTCGTTCAGGCAGGCGTGGTTGAGCTTGTCGGCAAAAATGGTGTCGCCGCGCCCGGCCAGCGCGGTAAGGATGCCGAGGTTGGCCGCGTAGCCGGAGGAAAACAGCAGCGCCTTCTGCATGCCGACATAGTCCGCGAGTTTTTCCTCGAGCTCGTGGTGCGCACGCATATGCCCGGAGACCATGTGCGAGGCGCCGGCGCCGAGGCCGTAGCGCTTGAGCGCGCGCATCGCCGCCTCGACCACCTTCGGATGATTGGCGAGGCCGAGATAATCGTTGCTCGCATAATTGATGACGCGCTTGCCGTCGACCACCATCGACGCATCCTGCGGGCCATCGACGATGCGCCGCACGCGCAGTTGGTCGGCTTGCGCGAGTTCGAAGAGCTGGGTGTTGAAGTCGGTCAGGGGCATGGATGAAAAAATCCTGAACGACAGAGGACACAGAGAACACCGAGAAAAGCAAACCCTGGTTTTCCTCTGTGTCCTCTGTGGTTTAAGACTTTCCTGGAATTTGGAATTGGGGAACTTCTAAAAACCCCGTCGTCCCAGCGGAGGCTGGGACCCAGTCCGATCCAAGTTCCTGAATATACGAACGGACTGGATTCCAGCCTCCGCTGGAATGACGAAGGTTTGAGGTTTCGAGAAGTTCCCATTGCAAAGACGCTAACACTGGCGCGGCGTTCCGGACATTTTTTGCCTGGAAGGCGCGTCAGTGCTAGAGTTTGTTAAAGCGGCGCAATGCCAAGCTTGTCAAACAGCGCCCGGTCGCGATCCACGTCCGGATTGCCGGTGGTGAGCAGTTTCTCGCCGTAGAAAATGGAATTGGCGCCCGCCAGGAAACACAAGGCCTGCGTCGCTTCGTTCATTTCCTGCCGGCCGGCGGACAGGCGCACAAAACTCTTCGGCATGGTGATGCGGGCGACGGCAATGGTGCGAACGAATTCGCTCCAGTCGATGTTTTTTTCGCCATGCAGCTTGTCATGCAACGGCGTGCCTTCGACCTGTACCAGGTAATTGATCGGCACTGACTCCGGCTGGGGGTGCATGTTGGCGAGCTGGGCGATCAGGCCGGCGCGTTCGCGCCGCGATTCGCCCATGCCGACGATGCCGCCACAGCAGACGCTGACGCCGGCGCCGCGTACCCGCGCCAGTGTATCGAGGCGATCCTGGTAGTCGCGGGTGGTGACGATTTCGCCGTAGAACTCGGGGGAGGTATCGAGGTTGTGATTGTAGTAATCCAGCCCGGCCGCCTTGAGTTGTTCCGCCTGGCCGTCCTTCAGCATGCCAAGCGTGCAGCAGGCCTCCAGTCCCAGCGCCTTTACCTCGCGCACCATGTCCAGCACTGGCTCGAGGTCGCGCTGTTTGGGGCCGCGCCACGCCGCACCCATGCAGAATCGGGATGCGCCATTTGCTTTCGCCAACTTCGCGGCCGCGACCACTTCCGCGACATCGAGCATGGCTTCGTTGTCCACGCCGGTGTGAAAGCGCGCGGCCTGCGGGCAGTAGCCGCAATCCTCGGAGCAGCCGCCGGTCTTGATCGACAGCAGCGTAGAAAGCTGAACCCGGTTGGGATCGTGATGCTGACGATGAGTGCTTTGTGCGCGATGCATCAATTCGGCGAACGGCAGGTTCAGCAATGCCTGCACGTCGGCGAGCGGCCACGCGTCATCGGCGGGCTTGCCTTGCCAGGATGAGGGAACGGCAATGGGCTGTGCCGGCGCGGGGACCGGAAATAGCGCGGTGACAGGAAGATCCATAGTAGGGGGCTGATGTCGAATCAGGCAGTGGCAGGAAACATGGCATGATTGCCAAATCTGCCGCATCTGTCAATTTTCTGGCGGACGGCAAACGACAATAGAGCAAATGGCAGGCACATCGACTTTGGCCGCCCCTGGCGGGAAACAGCTGTTCTCGCAGGATTGCCAGCTCTGCGGTGGCCGCGCCGATGCCAGTCTGTGTGTCGAGTGTGCGCGGGAGTTGCCGTATCGATTGGCGCGCGGCTGCCCGCGCTGCGCCGCGCAATCGCCCGAAGGTCAGTTGTGCGGCGCCTGCCTCGCCGAGGCGCCGGCGTTTGACCAGACAATTGCCGCGTTCACCTACGCCTTTCCGCTTGACCGGTTGTTGCAGTCTTACAAGTTCAATGAGAACCTGGCGCTCGCCGCCGCGTTTTCAGCGGCATTGCGGGATGCCGTACGCCGGCACCACACCCAGACGGGTGCGGTATTGCCCGATCGGATCCTGCCGCTGCCGCTGGCGAGAAAACGCCTGGCCGCGCGCGGCTTCAATCAGTCCGCTCTGCTCGCCAGAAGCGTGGCCCGCGATCTCGGTGTCGCCTTTGCACCGCACGGCCTGCTGAAAGTCCGCGATACGCCGCCACAAGCCGGCCTCGACCGTGAGGCCCGGCTAAAAAACGTGCGCGGCGCATTCAACTGCGGTGAATCGCTGGCGGGATTGCGCATTGCCGTTGTCGATGATGTGATGACCACCGGCGCCACCATGTCGGAGGCGGCGCGGGCGCTGAAGAAAGCAGGAGCGTCATTTGTGTCCGCCTGGGTGTTGGCGCGCGCCGACAGCTCGGGCGTATCGCCCGCAGGCGAAGATTCAACCGTACCGTTTTAACTGCTCACGAAGGTGATCGGCCGATGTTCAATGTTGTCCTGTACCGTCCCGAAATCCCGCCCAATACCGGCAACGTGATTCGCCTGTGCGCCAATACCGGTGCGCGGTTGCATCTGGTCTACCCGCTGGGTTTTTCCTGGGATGACGCGCGCGTCAGGCGCGCCGGGCTCGACTATCACGAATTTGCCAATGTGCGGCATCACCCGACGTGGCAAGCCTGCTGTGAGGCTTTGGCCGGATCAAGAATGTTCGCGGTCGAGACGCGGCAGGCCGAACGCTACGACCAGGTTGAATATCAGGCAGGGGATGCCTTCGTGTTTGGTCAGGAAACCAGCGGATTGCCGGCCGAAATTCTCGAAGGCATTCCGGCCGGGCGTCGCGTGTGGCTGCCGATGTGCCCGGAAAACCGCAGCCTGAATTTGTCCAATTCAGTTGCGGTGATGGTGTTTGAAGCGTGGCGGCAAGTCGATTTCGCCGGTAGTTGACGCGCGCTTTCCGCACGCTTGACCATGGGCCAGTGTGCGGAAACCAAACAATGCGTCGTCATTCCCGCGCAGGCGCATAAGCGCTAACTTATTCCATTTTCAATCAAATAATGTTGTCATCCCCGGATCAAGTCCGGGGCAGGCTCTGAGCGAAGCGAAGGATCTGGTTGCGACGAGATCCTTCGCTTCGCTCAGGATGACATGGGTTCTCTTGAACGGGAAATCGAATTAGTTAGCGCTTATGCGCGCAGGCGGGAATGACGGTCGAGAAGATTACTCGATGGTCACGCGCCTGGCGCTGACCGGCGCCTTCTTCGGCAACACCAGCGACAGCACGCCGTCGGCACACTTCGCCTGAACGCCGGCCTCGTCGATGTCCTGCCCGACGGAAAATACCCGTGAGGTCTTGCCGTAGAAACGCTCGCTGTGCAGGATTCTCTCCCCCGTGCCTTCGCCCTCGCGGGTGCTGGTTTCGCGCTTCACTTCGGCGCTGATCGTCACTTCGTTTTGATCGACCGAGACGTGGATGTCATCCTTCTTCACGCCCGGCAAGGTGGCGGCGACCCGATAAGCATTGGCGTCTTCGGAAACATCGATGCGGATCGGCTGGACGCCGGTGCGGCTGCCCTCCTGGACTGGCCGGAAGAATCCGGTGAACAAGTCGTCGAGGCCGGCGGGATAGGCCGCGTAGTTGGGTTCAAGGCGATTGTTGAGGCGGACAAGTGTGTTCATAAGTGGCTCCTTTAAAAGTGCGTTGCGGTGATCAATAGATTGGATAGCGCGGCATTTTTTCAAGAGCATTTCTACTGAGCGCAATTTTCCAATAGACTGGCTGCTGGCGCACAAACACCAGCAAATATGGCCGGCCTTAAAGAAATCAACCCCCCCGATCGCATCGCCGCGTTGTACGCGGAAGTCGAGACCCATCGCAGCTACCTGTTGCGATTTGCGATCGCCCGGCTGCGCGATCGCGAACAGGCTGAAGAAGTGGTGCAGGAGGCGTTGCTCGCCGCCCTGGAGGGCGTGGGCGGCTTCGCCGGTCAGTCGAGCCTGCGCACCTGGCTGACGTCAATCCTGAAGTTCAAGATCATCGACTTCCAGCGCCGGATCATTGGCGAGCGCGCGCAACTTGCCGCCGCACCCGAAGAGAACGATGGAGCCGATCCGGAGTGGATGGAGCGCCTGTATGACGCGAGCGGACATTGGAATCCGGCGTTCGGTGAATGGGCGAATCCGGACGGCGCACTCGAGCAAAAGCAGTTTTTCGACGTATTCGAGCGCTGCATGGACAAACTGCCCGCAGCCACCGCGCGCGTATTCTTCCAACGCGAAGTGATGGGCATCGATACCGGAGATATCTGTAAGGAAGAAGCCATCAGCGCGTCCAACTGTTGGGTCATGCTGCATCGGGCAAGACTGGCGCTGCGGGAGTGCCTTGATCGAAACTGGTTTCAGGGAGGTGGTTGAAGTGAGTGAACCCGCAGAACTGTCCTGCAAAGAGGCTGCCCGCCTGATGAGCCGCCAGCGCGATGCCGCCCTGACGCCGGATGAGCAGGCCAGCCTGAAGTATCATTTATTCGATTGCCTGAATTGCCGCCATTTCGATAAACAGCTCGATTTTCTCAGCCGTCTGGCGCGGCGCTATGGTGACACCGGTCCGCCGGCGGCCGAAGACCCGGTGTGAATCCGAATGCCGAATTTGACCGTAATCCAACCCGACGGTTGAAATCGGCATAAGATTGGCGCCTTGATTTGAAACCTGTTGCACCTGGCGATGGTTTTGCCTAAATTTCCCCCCTTAACAAAGGAGTAGCCCATGAATACCAGATTGATCCTGTCCTCCGCCATTGCCGGCCTTGTTGCCTTGTCCACCGCCAGTGGCGTGGCCGTTGCCCAGGAAAAGAAAGCCGAAAAGGAAAAATGCTTCGGCATCGCCAAGAAGGGCCAGAACGATTGCGGGACCGCCAAGCATTCCTGTGCCGGTCAGGCGGGCGCCGACAATGCGGCGGAAGAGTGGAAATATGTCGCCAAGGGCAGCTGCGAGAAAATGGGCGGCAAGCTGAAAGTGGCGGCCAAGGCCGACGGCAAGACCGAGGCCCCGAAGCAGGCCTATTGAGGCATTGAATCCTGAGAAATGATTGATCCGTAGTTCCCTTGAGACTGATGCCCTCGCTGTAAAACGCGGGGGCTTTTTTTTAATCCATGACGGCACGTGACGACAGTGAAATTTCACCGCCCGCGCATCCTGCCGCCGGATCGATGGCGAGGCGCGCCGGTATCGGCTTGCGGCCGCCGCACTACCAGGCCATTCTCGCCACGACGCCGGCGGTGTCGTTCCTCGAAGTACACAGCGAGAATTTCTTCGGCGATGGCGGCCAGCCGCTGATCAATACCCAACAACCTGCACTGGATAGGATCAACCTCCAGGTCGAAGAGGGCATGTTCATCGGGATCATTGGACCCAATGGTTCCGGGAAAACAACCCTGGCCTATTCGATGAACGGCCTGATCCCCGGGCAATACAATGGGATCAAGGATGGGGAGGTCATCGTGTACGGCCGGGAAGTTGAACAATACGGCCAGGGTCAATTGCAGAAAATAGCGGGAATGGTGTTTTCTGATCCTGAGGCGCAATTCACTGCAATGACCGTGGAGGATGAACTGGTGTTTGGGTTGGAAAACCTCGGCATGTCCATACCCGAGATCCGTGAACGGCTGGAATGGGTCACAGAATTGACCGGCCTTGAAAAGATGCTCCTCAAGCCGCCTTACGAACTATCGGGTGGACAGAAGCAACGCGTCGCACTGGCTGCAGTGCTGGCTATGACACCCAAGATCCTCATACTGGACGAACCCACGACCATGCTTGATCCCGTCAGCAGACGGCGCATATTCGATGTACTGGCAAAACTCAAAAATGAACAGCATAACACCATCATCGTGATCGAACATAACCTGGAAAACCTGATCCCGCTGGCCGACCGCATGATACTTTTATCCAACAACCGACTTATCCTGGAGGATGAGACTCAACAGTTTTTCCAAAATATGGAGCTCCTGACGAAAGAGGGCATTTATCCCCCGGGCGCCCTGCGATTTTTCTATGAGTTAAAGAAAGCCGGATATACAAGCAGCACATTGCCCATTACGCTCGCGGAAGCCAGCAGGCAATTAAAGCAATTATTCAGTTGAACCAACCACATGTATCCAGAGAACACCCCATGAGCAATATGAAACCCTACATCCAAGTGAACGAACTGGACTTTACCTATCCCGACGGCACAAAAGCGTTGGATGATATAAATATCGCAATACAAATCGGTGAATTCATTGCCCTGATCGGGCAAAATGGTTCGGGAAAGACCACTCTTTCCAAGTGCCTTAATGGATTATACAAACCCACATCCGGTCAAGTACTTGTCGAAGGATTAAATTCGAAAAACACTCCCATTGTGCAAATGGTCCGTCGGGTTGGATACGTCTTTCAAAACCCGGACCACCAGCTGTTCAATAACAACTGCTGGGACGAGATCGCATATGGCCCGCGTAATATCCAGCTTTCTGAAGAAGAGGTCAAAATCCGCGTGGAGGAAGCTGCGCATGTGGTTGGTTTGCCGGAACTATTTTATGAAGAGCATCCCTTTTTCCTCTCAAAAGGCCTGCGTCAACGGGTAGCCATTGCCTCCATTTTAGCCTTGCGCCCCCAGGTAATCATTGTCGACGAGCCGACGACCGGTCAGGATTCCCGTCAATCCATTGAGATCATGGAGTTCCTGAAGGACCTGAATGAAAAGCACGGACATACCATCATCATCATTACCCACGATATGTATATCGTTGGACAATACGCGCGCCGTGTCATTCTTATGAGTGAAGGCAGAATTCTGGCTGACGGCCGTACATCGGATGTCTTTTCACAACCAGACGTCCTGCAGAAGGCATTTCTTGAACCGCCGCAAATCACCCAGCTTGCGCAAAGTGCACAGATCCTTGGGTTCAACCCTGGAACACTAACGGTGGAGGAAATGGTGGATCAGTTTGAAGCATTAAAAATAAAGTAACCCCGATCCACAAAAGGGGTGTTGAGTGAATCGATCTTAAAGGATATCGCTTGCGGATTTTATACTGTCAGTCAGCACAAAAAAAGCTCATCTGGTTTGTGATAAAAGAGCATCAGACATTTATCCAATTAAAGTATCAGTCATGTACACGGTTTAATCATCGCCTTTTTTAGGACGAGATGCTTGGGAATGAATTAGGCAAGAGCATGAAACGGACTATTCCTTGCCCGCTGGTTGACTACCGCGCCAGTTCAGGATCACCCAACGTAAACCAGTACCATACATATCTTTCAAGGCTGATATCCACGCCGCAGCAAGCCAGTTCCCAATCAAAAAGCCAGCCCGTGATGGACTGGCTTTTTGATTTCTTTATGCCTATTTGTTGATATCACCGTTGCAATTACTGTCTATATTGTCTTTTAGCATCTCAACGGCGCCAGGGTTTATCTTCGGATCCTTATCATTACAATCTGTGCTAAATGGATAACCGTCGGCGTCATTATCCGGATCTACAATGATCTTCTCTGTAGGTTCGGGTTGCTCCTGCTCGGGCGTCATCGTTGGGACCGGCGTAGGCGGCGCTTGAACGATGGTTAGCAAATTCAAGTCACCTGACGGTGTCCCGGCAATGTTTGAGATGAAGCATGTATCATTGTCCACCTTGCTGTACCACCAGGTGGCATCGGCACTTTTCCCAATAACCTGAACCTGTTCGCCTGGCAGTGCAGAATTCACAACCGGATAGACCGTACCCGGTCCCTGGCGGCAATTGGCAGGTACTTGAATGACGAGAATAAATGGGACTGATTCGGGAGTTTCACTCGGAAGGGGAATGATATCAGATTCCGCTGGCGTGGCTGCGACGATCGGCATGGAAGCGCTCATCAGGTCACAGGCCAACGAAGCGGTCAAATTGAGATCGGGGGGAAGGCTTAAGCTTGTATCGCAGCGGGCGCCGGGCGGACCGATCAAATCGAGCGAAGAAACATGGGCAGCCAATACATTGCTGCCCACCTCCGGTGGCAGATCCTCCGTGCACTGGCCTGGAAACAGTGTCCACACTTGAGTGCCTGATTCGAATGTAAGCGTCAGGCTGATCTGATGCGAGCTTGTATTACACACGCTCACCAGCCGCACCGCCTCCGCGCGGAATTCCGGGATGGATAGATCGACGTCACGCCAGACTGCGGCGGCACCTGAGCAGGAGGACGCAAAATTGAGCGGCACATCCGTCTCGCGGTCAGGGAGCACCACATCGACGTTATGAGTAGCAGGATCCCGCCGATCCTCCCCGCCGGTGGCCGAAAAGGTAAAGCTGGTATGGCCGGTAATCGGACCAGCCACTTGTTCGCCCCGCCCACGAACGCTGAGCGGCGAGCCGAGGACTGCCAAGGGATCGCTGGATATGCTGACGATAACCGGTGAAGGGCAACCATCTCCCAGGCAGCCCCCTCCCACGCTGACATTCCAGCTCAGGGTCACGTTGTCACCCGGGCAGACGAATTGAGGCTTGACGTCATGAATCCAAACGATGGGCGCGCGATTCAAGAAGCATCCATCTAAAACAATTGTCAGCCACAAAACCATTCCCGACAATATTATCCTGTGTAAAAACATCACTGCACCTCCTTTATCTTAACACCAGCGTCAAAATAACAATCATGGATGGTACTCGTTTCATGCCTCTTCCGGGAACCTGTAAACTGCTAACGTTAAATTGAACTTGTTGCAAGCATACTAGGGAATGCGTACTAATCAAATAACCCTTTAGTCCCACACTGGTTCCTGTGGTTAAATTACCGCCATGCAGCAGCTTTGTGCCCTTAAAGCGCGAAATCCTGATCCGTGGGCCACGGATATTCGAGATCAACGCCTGAGGGCCATGGTCCCATTTTTATTTAAGCAATGGGGCGGAGTCATCTAGGCCTCCCGAAGAACATCGGGACGATGTGCGGCAATGGGGCAGGCAAAAGAAAAGAGCAGGAAGAATACTCGAGGGCAGAACGTGGGATGAAATGCCAAAAGTTATAAAATTAGTGAAAGCGTAAAAAGAAAAGCCAGTCCGTTATGGACTGGCTTTTCATTATAATTATTTGTCGTCGTCACCGTTGCAGTTGCTGTCCACCTTGTCATCAGGTGTCTCCACCGCATTCGGATGGATGGCCGCATCCTTGTCATTGCAATCCACGCTGACACCGTATCCGTCTTTATCAAAATCAATTTCAGTCGTTGCAACAGGTTCCTCTTCGGTCGCGGTCGGCAGCGGAGTTGGCGGCGCTTGAATGATCGTAAGTAAATTCAAGTTACCCGACGGCATCCCGGCAATGTTGGAGATGAAGCACTTGTCGTTCTCAAGCTGGCTGTACCACCATGTACCATCGGCACTTTTCCCAATGACCTGAACCTGTTCGCCCGGCAAGGCAGAATTCACAACTGGATAGACTGTACCCGGTCCCTGGCGGCAGTTGGCTGGCACCTGAATGACGAGAATGAATGAGGTGGATTCAGGCACAACCGTGGGCGTATCGGTCACAAGCGGGATAATACCAGAAGTCTCCGGCGTGGCGATCACAATTGCAGCAGAAGCCGACCCGTATTCATACGCCCCAACATCACACGAGCTGCCGGCGGGCCGCGGAAAGTTTCGCTGATCCACACCTGGGCAAGTCGAGGTAGGCCCGCCGGAATTGACCAACGGGCTGTCGGCATCGATCGGGTGGACAAAAGTTCCTGAGTCCTCCACCAGCGGTTGTAGTTTTAGAGTATCCGGCGTCCAGGATTCATTGCAGACGTAGGCGGCAAATATACCCGCGGAAAAAGTTGTACTTGGATCAAGCTGGCATTCGGGTCCGGAATTCAACGCCACCACACTACGACGGGTGGTGATCACTGCCGGGCCAAGAGATCCACCCGGGCCAAGTTCCAGTCCCTTGCCTGTATTATAGGCAACCGTTGAATCGAGCAGGAAGAGATTCCCTCCATAGCCCCAGATCCCGCCGCCGCCTGAGGTTGAGGCAACATTTCCACTGATGGTGGTATTTTGAATATGAATTTCTCCGCCATCCATGCGCACACCAGATGAGCCGTTTCGCAAAATGGCTGATTGAGAAATCGTTACGCGCCCGATATCAGCCACACCACTTCGGCCGCCGATGGCAACCCCATACGCACCATTGTCAGCGATCACGCTTGAAAGGATCGTTGTCAATCCCTGATGATGCCAGACAGCAACACCGGCGTTATTACGAATCGCAACGCCCTCAATTGTAGCGACACCTCCCTGATTGATGAAACCGTATCCCCGGGTGTTGGAGATACTCCCACCGCGGATGGTTAACTCACCTTCGTAATTCGTTACAGATGTGGCGGATGCGCCGCTGGCGGAATCAAAATTCCCATTTCGGTCGAAGGCAGTGTTCTCCACTTGCGCGACGCCTCCGTTGGTCAAACCTAGAATATTCCCGGTGATTGTGGAATCGGTCAGGGTCAAATTCCCTCTGTTCCCGACTGCGTAATAGTTGTTCTCGAAGGTGCAATTGCGTACAGTTGCACTGGCTTCCTGCCAGACATCCAACCCGTAGTAGAAGACTCGAATGCGACAGTTTTCCAATACCACTTGCCCCGCGCGGACTTCAATGCCCTTTCCAGTACCACCAAGTCCATCCACCCCTGGGCCTTCTCCAGCCATCGTCAAATCACGAATCTCAACCCTGACTGGGTTGGTCAGCTGGAACACACGGCTCGAATAGCTGGTCAGGGTCGTCTGATCTACGCCCGCGCCTATAATTGTAATATCATGGCGGGAGTTCGCCTCGCCGCCAGCCTCCCTGCGAAATTCTCCGGGACCGATATGGATGACGCTGCCCGGGGTCGACAATCTCAGGGCCTCGTAAAGCGTGGGGCAGGCCGTCGCCTCGCTCAGGCAGTCGTTCGAGTAGTTTCCGCTTGTGGAAACATACAATTCCAGGCGGCGCGGGGGGTCGCCCAGCACTGGGGTTGGCGCGGGCAGCGTACATGCGGATAAAACAATTGTCAGGCACGAAAGCGCACTCGATAGTATTTTCTTGTATGAAATCATCACTTCATCTCCTTCGATACTGGTAGAAATAAAATATACTGTTTGCTTATTTGTTGATATCGCCATTGCAATTACTATCTACATTGTCTTTTAACATCTCCACGGCACCCGGGTTGATCTTCGGATCCTTATCGTTGCAATCCGTGCTGGCGGGGTAACCATCCCCGTCATAATCCAGTTCGATGATGACCTCATCCGTCGGCACAGGCTTCTCCTCTGGTACAGGTGGCTCAGTTGGCACTGGCTTGGGCGGATCAGGAATAACGCTGAGCAGACTCAGGTCACCTGGAGGTGTGCCGGCAATGTTCGAGATGAAGCATTTGTCATTGTCCACTTTGCTGTACCACCAGGTACCATCGTCATTCTTTCCGATTACCTGAACCTGTTCGCCCGGCAGGGCAGAATTCACAACCTCATAAACCGTTCCCGGTCCCTGACGGCAGTTGGCGGATACTTGAATAACGAGAATAAATGGAATAAGTTCGGGCGGTTCGAATTCGGGCGGCGCAGTTGCCACAGGGATGTCTGGAAGCGAGATCTCCTGCGCCCACTCGTACGCACCACGGTCACAACCCAAACCCTGGGGCCGCGCCACTCCTCTTTGATCCGTGCCGCTGCAATTTGCAGGGTCGGCTGAGTCGATCGCCGGGCTGGCAGGGTCGAGTGCATGGATCGGAAGCGTAGCACCGTCATAAGCGCTAAGAGGCAGGAGCAGAGGATCAGCTCCCACGAGATCGCTTGACTCGGTAAAATTATCACCGAAGAATCAAAGGGACTGGGACGCGATTTCAGGCGGGGTGAAATTCGATCACAGTGGAAATCTCTACTGGAGTCAGATGTCACAGAGAAATACACTCTCCTTACGTTTCGCTGTATCA